>NZ_CBFFRJ010000006.1:0-76345 GCF_965644225.1 Phytobacter sp. V91
TCGTCCATAAATTAACCTGCTTTTGATGTTGGATTGAACATATCAAAATCAGGCAATTACACAATTTTATGTACAGGCTCGACTTAATCCAAATCAGCCCCGTTGCTGGCAATAACTTTCTTGTACCACCAGAACGATTTTTTACGTTTGCGCTCAAGCGTACCTTTGCCCGCATCGTCCCTGTCGACATAGATAAAGCCATAGCGTTTGCTCATCTCCCCGGTGGACGCCGCGACCAGATCGATACAGCCCCAACTGGTGTAGCCCATCACCGGGATACCATCTTCAATGGCGTCGCCCATCGCGCGGATATGCTCGCGCAGGTAGCTGATACGATAATCGTCCTCGATTTCGCCTTCGGCGGTGAACTCGTCTTTGGCCCCGAGTCCGTTCTCCACCAGGAACAGCGGCTTCTGGTAGCGGTCGTACATCATATTCATGGTGATGCGCAGACCCAGCGGGTCGATACCCCAGCCCCATTCACTTACCTGAACGTGCGGGTTGCGCAGTGACTTGACGATATTCGCCGCGCTGGTGTTCAACTGATTCATATCAGCGGATGCGCAGCGTGAGGCGTAATAGCTGAAGGAGACAAAATCGACGGTATTTTTCAGGATCTCATCGTCGCCTGCTTCTTTCACGATGCTGACGTTTTTTTCCCGGAAGACGCGCGCCGCATAGGCCGGATAGGTGCCGCGTGCCTGTACGTCAATAAAGAACAGGTTCTCGCGATCTTTCTCCAGCGCCGTCCACACATCTTCAGGTTTGCAGGTCAGAGGATAGAAATTCCCCCCCGCCAGCATGCAGCCAACCTGGTTTTGCGGGTTTACCTGATGGGCAATTTTGGTCGCCAGCGCGCTGGCAATCAGCTCATGGTGCGCCGCCTGGTACTTCACCTGATCCTGGTTTTCGCCCTCTTCAAACACCAGGCCGGCACCCGAGAAGGGGCTATGCAGCATGATGTTGATTTCATTGAAGGTCAGCCAGTATTTCACCAGACCGTCGAAGGCCTCAAAACAGGTTCGGGCGTAGCGGGTGAAAAACTCCACCATTTTGCGGTTACGCCAGGAGCCATATTCGGTGACCAGATGCATAGGAACGTCGAAATGGCACAGGGTGACCAGCGGCTCAATATTGTACTTTTTGCACTCGGCGAACATATCGCGATAGAAAGCGATACCTTCGGCATTCGGCGTTAACTCGTCGCCGTTCGGGTAGAGACGGCTCCAGGCAATGGAGGTGCGGAATACGCCAAAGCCCATCTCCGCCATCAGGGCGATATCTTCTTTATAGCGATGATAGAAATCGATCGCCTGGTGGCTTGGGTAGTACTCGTCCTCACGCAGGGTGAAGCGCTTTTCCTGGCCAAGTTTGACCGGCAGGCGGTTGACGCCGTGCGGGATCATATCGACGGTGGTTAATCCTTTCCCGCCTTCCAGATATGCCCCTTCGGACTGGTTGGCGGCAATCGCGCCGCCCCATAAAAATCCTTTTGGAAAGACTGACATGCTGATCTCGCTCCTATTCAGGCTCGTGCTTCTTGAACGGGTGCAGACGTTTTCGCCTGCGATTTCTGCGCCTCTTTTTCTACAGGAATGTCTTCAAACCCGAGCAGCAGCGTCAGAACAAAAGAGAGCACCACCGCCAGCGCCATGACCCCGAATACCCAGACAATGGTCATTGGGTTTGCCGGATCGAAGAACTGTACGCTGGTGAACAATCCGGGGGCGGCCATTGAGTGGCTGGCCAGTCCGGCAATCCCGGCGATTGCCCCGCAGATAAAACCGCTTATCAGGCTGGCGATAAGCGGGCGTTTGAGGCGAACCGCCACGCCATACAGCGCAGGTTCAGAGATGCCGGCAAGGATAGCAGACGCGGCAGCCGCCAGCGCGGTCTGACGCAGTTCCGGGTTTTTGGTTTTCCAGGCCACCGCCAGGGAGGAGCCGCCAAGCGACAGGTTAGCGCCAATTTCAGATGGCATAACCATCCCTTCTTTGCCGGTTTCGGCAATGGTCTGAATGATGGTTGGGGTAAAGACGCGGTGCATCCCGGTCATCACCAGCAGCGGCCACAGGGCGCCCATAATCGCAACCGACAGCCAGCCGAGGTAACCGTGAATGGTATAGACCAGGGCGGAAATAGCGCTACCGATCCAGATCCCCAAAGGCCCAATCAGGACGATCGCCAGCGGCGCGGCAATCAGGACGATAAGCATCGGTTTAAGGAAGTTTTTGGTCACCGCCGGGGTGATTTTGTCCACCCAGCGTTCGATGTACGACAGGCACCAGGTCATCACCAGCGCCGGAATAACGGTATAGGTGTATTTCACCGCCGTCACCGGGATCAGGGCGAATTCCACATGCTCGCCCTGAGCGGCTTTCGCCATCAGATCAATAAAGCTGGGGTGCACCAGTACGCCTGCGATGGCAATCGCCAGCGAGATATTGGTTTTGAATTTCACCGCGGCTGAAGCGGCGACCATCAGCGGCAGGAAGAAGAAAGCGCCGTCGCCAATCACCGTCAGGATAGTCAGGGTTGAAGAACCTTTTGGCAGCGCGCCGGACATCTCCAGCACCATCGCCAGCAGTTTCACCATGGATCCGCCGATAATAGCCGGGATCAGCGGAGACATGGTGCCGATCAGCGCATCAAGGATGCCTGCGCCAATGCGTCTCAGGGTCAGTTTTTGTTTGCCTGCGGGCTGTTCGGGTTGCATTTCCGTCGGCAGGAGCGACACCACTTCCCGGTATGCATGCGACACCGCGTTACCGATGATCACCTGGCACTGGTTGTCGTTGCGTACCACGCCCATTACGCCGCTGATGCCCTTGAGTTCAGGGCTGTCAATTTTGGTTTCGTCTTTCACCACGAAGCGCAGACGCGTCATGCAGTGGGTCACGGCCGCAACGTTGTCAGCCCCACCTAACGCACCTACCACTGCGTTAGCCAGCGCCGCATAATTCTTCGACATCGGGTTATATCCTGTTTTATCAATAAAGTACGGCTTCAATTTCCGGTTATTTAACCGTTACTGAAACACTGAATAGGAAACCGGTTCCACAAAATGATGATGAGTTTTTTATAGGTAAACAAGATCACATTTTGATCTTGTTTTAAATTTGTGATGCCGATCGCTCATTATTTTTAACGCTGACTTTTCGCACTACGACATTCGCGGCCGGGTGAAGTACACTGCAACGCATCAATTTCAAACGGATAAGTCACATGACCACAATGCTTGAGGTCGCGAAGCGGGCAGGGGTGTCGAAAGCGACGGTCTCGCGGGTTCTGTCGGGCAATGGCTACGTCAGCCAGGAGACAAAAGATCGGGTCTTCCAGGCGATAGAAGAGAGCGGCTATCGGCCAAATCTGCTGGCGCGCAGTCTGGCGACCAAAAGAACGCAAACCCTTGGGCTGGTGGTCACCAATACCCTTTATCACGGCGTCTACTTCAGTGAGTTGCTGTTTCACGCCGCGCGAATGACCGAAGATCAGGGGCGGCAGTTAATTCTTGCCGATGGAAAACACAGCGCGGAAGAAGAGCGCCAGGCTATTCAATATTTGCTGGATTTAAAGTGTGACGCGATCATTATTTATCCGCGTTTTTTAAACGTCGAAGAAATGGATGCTATCGTCAGGAATCATTCGCAACCGATAATGGTTCTCAATCGCCGTTTACATAATAACAGCAGCCACTGTGTGTGGTGCGATCAGAAAGCCTCAAGCCTGAATGCGGTGACAAAATTAACAGATATGGGGCACCGTAATATCGCTTTTATTACCGGCTCGTTAGATTCACCCACCGGTATTGAACGCCTTTCCGGCTATAAAGCGGCGTTGATGCAGCAGGGGATTTCTGTTCGTAATGAATTGATTATAGAAGGAAAGTGGTCGGCGAAAAGTGGGGCCGAGGCTGTAGAAACTTTGCTGGATCGCGGTGAGGAATTTACGGCACTGGTCGCCAGTAATGATGATATGGCGATTGGCGCGATTAAAAAACTCCACGATCGGGGAATTGCCGTACCTGCAAAAGTGTCGGTGATTGGCTTTGATGATATTGCTATTGCTCCCTATGTTGTCCCGGCTTTATCGAGCGTCAAAATTCCGGTAACAGAAATGATTCAGGAAACTATCGAGCGTTTAATCTTTATGCTTGATGGCGGCGACTTTAAATTTCATCCCCCGTTTATGGGTGAATTAGTGTTACGTGATTCACTTATTTCTTTTCCCGGCTAAATATTCTCGTCAGCTGTCATCGTCACTTCTGTCGATGACAGCCTTGTTATCATCCTGATAAATAAAATACCTATATATTACAGATAAATGCATTCTGGCATGGAATATGTATAAACCGGCGTGATCAACTCATTGCTGGAGAAGACGATGAACCGTTTTATTATGGCGGATGCCAGTAAATGTATTGGCTGCCGTACCTGCGAAGTCGCCTGTGTGGTTTCTCACCAGGAGCAGCAGGATTGTGCAGCCCTTACCCCACAAACTTTTTTACCCCGTATTCATGTTATTCGGGGCCTCAACGTATCGACGGCAACCATGTGCCGCCAGTGTGAAGATGCTCCCTGCGCTAACGTCTGTCCGAACGGCGCTATCAGCCGTGATAAAGGTTTTGTTCATGTGATGCAGGAGCATTGCATCGGCTGCAAAACCTGCGTGGTGGCCTGCCCTTACGGTGCGATGGAAGTGGTCACTCGCCCGGTGGTCCGGCAAAACGGAATTGGCCTGCACATGTCTGGGCAAAAGGCCGAAGCCAACAAATGCGATTTATGTTATCAACGCGATACGGGCCCAGCCTGTATGGAAGTCTGTCCGACGAATGCGTTGATCTGTGTCGATCGAAGTGTACTGGAACAAATGACAGCCGAGAAACGCCGTCGCACCGCCCTTGAGGGTGCGGTCAGTATGGTGTTCTAAAAAAATAACTTTCACATTTAACAGGTCTGTTACTGATGAAAAAAATTACGAGCGTATGTCCCTATTGCGGCGCGGGCTGCAAACTGAAACTGGTGGTGGATAATGGCAAAATTATCCGCGCTGAAGCCGCCGATGGAAAAACCAACCAGAACGAACTGTGCCTGAAAGGCTATTACGGTTGGGATTTTCTCAATGATACAAAACTGCTGACCCCGCGTCTGACCCAGCCCATGATCCGCTATGAACGCGGTGGAAAACTGACCCCGGTAAGTTGGGAAGAAGCCATTCGTTACACCGCCAAACGCCTTGGCGAGATCAAAGCCAAATATGGCCCGCGTTCCATTATGACCACCGGCTCATCTCGCGGCACCGGTAATGAAACCAACTTTGTGATGCAGAAATTCGCCCGTGGCGTGCTGCATACCAACAACGTCGACTGCTGCGCCCGTGTCTGCCACGGCCCGTCCGTTGCCGGGTTACAGCAGACTCTGGGTAACGGGGCAATGAGTAACTCAATCGGCGATATTGAAAACTCCAGTTGCTTGCTGGTCTTCGGCTATAACTGCGCCGATTCACACCCGATTGTGGCCAGACGAGTGATTAAAGCAAAACAGAACGGGGCGAAGATCATCGTCTGCGACCCGCGCCGCATCGAAACCGCACGTATTGCCGACCAGCATCTCCAGCTGAAAAACGGCTGCAATATGGCGCTGATTAACGCCTTCGGTCATGTACTGCTGGAAGAGAGACTCTACGATCAGAAATATGTCTCCAGCTTTACCACCGGGCTTGAAGAGTACCGCGAGATTGTTAAAGACTATGCGCCGGAAGATGTCGAGCATCTGACCGGTATCCCGGCCAAACAAGTGCGCGAAGCGATGCGCACTTTTGCTGCCGCACCGACGGCTACTATTATGTGGGGGATGGGGGTAACGCAGTTCGGCCAGGCGGTGGATGTGGTTAAAGGGCTCTCCAGCCTCGCGCTGCTGACCGGTAATCTGGGGCGTGAAAACGTCGGCGTGGGGCCAGTGCGCGGGCAGAACAACGTCCAGGGCGCCTGCGATATGGGGGTTATCCCGAACCAGTTCCCTGGCTACCAGGACGTGGTTGATCCGGCGGTTCGTGAGAAGTTTGCCAAAGCCTGGGGCATTGACCCGGCGCTGATGGATGACAAAGTTGGCGTGCGTATTACCGAAGTTCCGCACCTGGCGCTGGAAGGAAAGGTCAAAGCCTATTACATCATGGGCGAGGATCCGTTGCAGACCGAAGCCGACCTTGGCCTGGTGCGCAAAGGCTTTGAGGCCCTGGATTTCGTGGTTGTGCAGGACATTTTCATGACCAAAACCGCCGAACAGGCGGATGTGCTACTGCCGGCGACGTCATGGGGCGAGCATGGCGGGGTCTTTACCTGCGCGGACCGTGGTTTCCAGCGCTTTGAAAAAGCCATTGAGCCAATGTATGACGTCAAGCGTGACTGGGAAATCATTAGCCTTATCGCCAGCGAAATGGGCTACCCGATGCACTACGACAATAACCAGCAGATCTGGGATGAATTGCGCGAATTGTGCCCGCTGTTCTACGGTGTGACCTACGAGAAAATGGGCGACATGGGTCATGTTCAGTGGCCATGCCCGACCCTTGACCATCCGGGTACGCGCTATCTGTATAAAGACAACAAATTCGATACCCCTGACGGTAAAGGGCATCTTTTTGCCGCGCCATGGCGTGCGCCTGCCGAAGTGCCGGATGAAGAATTTCCGCTGGTTCTGAGCACGGTGCGCGAAGTGGGCCATTACTCCTGCCGTTCGATGACCGGCAACTGCGCGGCGCTGCAAACCCTTGCCGACGAGCCGGGCTTTATGCAGATAAACCCTCAGGATGCCAGTGCGCTGGGTATCAAAGACCGGCAACTGGTGTGGGTGGAATCCCGTCGCGGTAAAGTGATCAGCCGGGCGGATGTTAACGAGCGTATTAATGTCGGCTGCGTTTATATGACCTACCAGTGGTGGATTGGTGCCTGCAATGAACTGACCCAGGATAATCTTGATCCCATCTCGAAAACGCCGGAAACCAAGTATTGCGCGGTGCGGGTGAGTGCGATCAAGGATCAGCCCTGGGCGGAAGAGTACACTCAGACCACCTATCAGCAGATGAAGACACGCTTGCGTAGCGCAGTGTTACAGTGACTTTATGACGCCAATAAACGGTGTTTGTGTTCGTGTTTATGGAAAAGTACAGGGGGTGGGCTTCCGCCCCTTTGTCTGGCAACTGGCTGAGCTGCTCAATCTCAAAGGCGATGTCTGCAACGACGCGCAAGGGGTTGAAGTTCGCCTGCTGGGTGATGAACACCGTTTTCTTCTTTTGCTCTATCAACAGTGCCCGCCGCTTGCGCGGATCGACGAGACCCGCGTAACGCCGTTTCAGTGGGCGCAATTACCTGATACTTTTACCATCCGCCAGAGCGCGGGTGGGACCATGAACACGCAGATTGTGCCGGATGCGGCGACCTGTCCTGCCTGTCTTGCCGAGATGAACGACCCCGCAGAGCGTCGTTATCGCTACCCGTTTATCAACTGTACCCACTGCGGCCCACGCTTCACCATTATCCACGCGATGCCCTATGACCGCCCTTTTACCAGCATGGCGGGGTTTCCTCTCTGTGCGACCTGCGAGGCTGAGTATCGCAATCCGGCGGACCGACGTTTTCATGCCCAGCCCGTAGCCTGCCCGGAATGTGGCCCGCAGCTTGCGTGGCAAAGCCCGCAACAGACGCTGAGCGGGGACGAGGCGTTACAGGCCGCGATCCAACTGATTGAAGATGGCGGGATTGTGGCCGTAAAAGGCCTTGGCGGTTTCCATCTGGCCTGTGACGGGCAAAATCCTGCAGCAGTCGCGCGATTACGCGCCCGCAAGCAGCGTCCGGTAAAACCCCTGGCGGTGATGATCCCTTCCGCCATCGGGCTGAACGAGAATGCCGTTCGATTACTTTCGACTCCCGCAGCCCCCATTGTGCTGGTGGCAAAAGACCGGCTGCCGACGCTTTGTCCGGGCATTGCGCCAGGGCTTGATGAAGTGGGGGTGATGCTACCCGCGAATCCGTTACACCATCTGTTAGCTCAGGCGCTACAGCGTCCGCTGGTGATGACCTCCGGCAATCTGAGCGGTAAGCCTCCGGCGCTGACAAATGCTCAGGTTCAGGAGGATCTGGCGCAGATTGCTGACGGTTTCCTGCTGCATAACCGCGATATCGTTCAGCGGATGGACGACTCGGTGATACGTGAGAGTGGCGAAATGTTGCGTCGCTCCCGCGGCTATGTGCCGGATGCTTTTGCCTTACCGCCAGGCTTTGATGCTGTTCCTCCGATGCTGTGTCTGGGGGCGGATATGAAAAATACCTTCTGCCTGGTGCGTGGCGAGCAGGCGGTCATCAGCCAGCATCTGGGGGATCTGAGCGATGATGGCATTCAGGCCCAGTGGCGCGAAGCATTGCGGCTTATCCAGAATATCTACGATTTCACCCCGCAGAAGGTGGTATGCGATGCCCATCCGGGCTATGTCTCCAGCGCCTGGGCGGGCGGGATGGGGCTACCGGTCGAGCAGGTGTTGCATCATCACGCGCACATTGCCGCTTGTCTTGCAGAGCATGGCTGGCCGAAAGACGGCGGCGATGTTATTGCGCTGGCGCTTGACGGTATCGGAATGGGCGAGAATGGCGCACTGTGGGGCGGTGAATGCCTGCGGGTTAACTACCGGGAGCTTGAGCGCCTGGGCGGATTGCCTGCGGTGGCGCTGCCGGGCGGCGATCTGGCGGCAAAACAGTCCTGGCGCAACCTGCTGGCCCAGATGCTGGCCTTTGTGCCGGACTGGCAAACCTGGCCGGAAACCAGCCCGGCGCAGCGGCACAACTGGCCGATACTGGCCCGGGCCATTGAACGCCGTCTCAATGCGCCGCTGGCCTCTTCCACCGGGCGTTTATTCGATGCGGTGGCCTGTGCGCTGGGATGCGCGCCGGAGCAGTTAAGTTACGAAGGTGAAGCGGCCTGCGCCCTTGAAGCGCTGGCCCGGCGTGCGCATGGGATTTGTCATCCGGTCAGGTTACCTGTTTCTGGCTCGACGCTGGACCTGGCCACCTTCTGGTCACAATGGCTGGCCTGGCAGGCAAAACCTGAAGAGCGGGCGTTTGCATTTCACGATGCGCTGGCCCACGGCTTTGCCACCCTGGCACGCCAGCAGGCTGAGTCACGGAATATTACCACCCTGGCTTTCGGCGGCGGCGTACTGCATAACCGCCTGCTGAAGGCTCGTCTGACTTTTTATCTGGCCGATTTTACCCTGCTTTTCCCTGAGCGCCTGCCCGCAGGCGATGGGGCCATCGCCCTAGGGCAGGGGGTTATTGCGGCGGCGCGGCGGCAGATAGCGTCTTAAGCAGCGCAAAGGCCGTTTTCATATGATCTTCGCTGACCACAAAGGCGCGCAGGATCTGCTGGTTATCCAGCCCCTTTGCCACCATTCCCTGCTCATCGGTGGTGATGTGCCAGTTCAGGTCGCGGCGCGCGCTTTCTCCCGCCAGATGCAGCGGCAATGCGGGTGTTTTCACCTTCACCAGCATCGCGGGCAGGCTGAGTGATGCGCTGACGCCGAGTAGCTGTTTTGCCAGGTACATCGCGCACAGCTGGATCGGTTGCAGGAACGGCAGCAGCTGACCGTTGATCTCCGCGCCGTCGCCAAGGGCGTATATATCGGGCTGGCTGGTTTGCAGGCTACTGTCCACCAGGATCCCCCGGTTGATGCGGATATCCGCGCTTTGCGCCAGCGCGGTTTCCGGCACCAGGCCGGTTGCCGCGACCACCGCATCCACCTCCAGCGTCAGTCCATCGTCAAAGCTGGCGTTAATTGCGGACGCTGTCTGATTCAACCCGCTGAGACGGGCGTTGAGCAGCACGCGAACGCCCATTTCAGAAAGACAGTGCTGTAAGCGGCTGCTGACTTCGGGCGGCATCAGCGACGAGAGAATGCTCGCCGCGTTATCGACCAGAGTGACCTGTTTCCCCGCGCGGCGAAAATCCATCGCCAGTTCAGTCCCAATCAACCCGCCGCCGACAATCAGCACCCGGTTTGCATCCCGGAGCTGGGTTTCACAGGCCTGATACTCCTGCTGACTGTTGAGGGTCAGCATCAGCTCACTGCCTGCTACCTGCGGCACAAAAGCGCGGGCTCCGGTGGCCAGCACCAGCTTGTCGTACTGCCAGCTGTTATCTGCGCTGTTCACCCGTTTCGCCTGCGCGTCCACTGACGTGACGCAGGTGTGCGGGAAGAGGCGCAGATTGAACTGCTCAGCAAACTCCCCCGCCGACTGGCGGGTGAGATGGCTTGCTCTCTGACCAAGGCTCAGAACATGGCTCAGATCCGGCTTGTTGTACTCGTCCATGCTGTCGCGGGCGATCAGCGTCAAGGGTATGACAGCATCCAGTTTGCGGATGTTTTTCACCAGTTGTCGGGCGGCGAAGCCCGATCCGACAATGACAATGCCTGGGTTCATACCGCCTCCGTTGCCAGCACGTCGAAAACCTCTTTGCCAAGGGAACATTCCGGGCACAGGAAGCTGTCCGGAACCTCACTCCACGGGGTGCCGGGAGCGACGTTCTGCATCGGCTCGCCGGTCGCCGGGTAGTAAATCCACTGGCAGACGCTGCACTGCATACAAGGACCGAGGTCGGCAGCCGTTTTGGCGGCGCAGGCGCAGGCGGATTCAGCAACTGGCACGGTGCTAACCGGCGTCGGCAGTGGGGTGAGCGCCCACTGACGGGCGATTTCACGACCGTGTTCACGGCATACTTCCAGCGCGTCAAAGTCCGGGCGCCATTTGGCCTTCAGACTCAGCGACATCTCAAAACCGGCATCCTGCAGACGGGTGGACAGACGGTCGACCGCGCCGCCGCTCCAGCCGTGCGAGCCAAAGGCGCTGGCGCGTTTATTACGAAAACGCAGGCCGGTCATCTCTTCCACCAGACCGGCGATTTTCGGCATCATCACGTTGTTCATCGTCGAGGTGCCGACCAGTACGCCTTTGGAGCGGAAGACGTTGGTCAAGATGTCGTTTTTATCGCTGCGGGCGATGTTAAAGATTTTTACCGCAACAAAGGGGTCAACTTCATTGATGCCCTGGGCGATAGCGTCGGCCATCATGCGGGTGTTGTTGGACATGGTGTCGTAGAAAATGGTGATCCTGTCTTCCTGGTAATCCGCCGCCCATTTCAGGTACAGCTCTACAATCTGGGTCGGGTTGTCACGCCACACCACGCCGTGGGAGGTGGCAATCATATCGACCGGCAGGTTAAAGCCGAGGATCTCAGTGATTTTTGGCGTCACCAGGCGGCTGAACGGCGTCAGGATGTTGGCATAGTAGCGCTGGCACTGTTCAAACAGCTCGCCTTGATCCACTTCGTCGTTAAACAGGCGCTCGTCGCAGTAGTGCTGACCGAAAGCGTCGTTGCTGAACAGCACGGCGTCGCCGGTCATATAGGTCATCATGCTGTCCGGCCAGTGCAGCATCGGCGTCTCAACGAAGACAAGCTGTTTGCCGTTGCCAATGTCCAGGGCGTCGCCGGTTTTCACGGTGTGGAAATTCCACTCCGGATGGTGGTGGTGACCGTTAATGGAGTCAATGGCATTAGTGGTGCAGTAAATCGGGGTGTTGGGGATATATGACATCAGCTCCGTTAAGGCGCCGGCGTGGTCTTCTTCCGCATGGTTAATAATGATGTAGTCGAGAGTATTGAGATCGATCTCTGCGCGCAGGTTCTGCACGAACTCGCGGCTGAATTTATGATCGACGGTATCGATCAGCACGTTTTTGCCTTCACGAATAAGGTAGCTGTTGTAGCTGCTGCCGCGCAGCGTTTTGTACTCGGTGCCGTGAAAATCGCGCACTTCCCAGTCACGCTGACCCACCCAGTGAATGTTGTTTTTTACATGAATCGTCATTTTGCTTTCCTGTTCTGCATTAAGAATGTTGTTATTGCTATATCAGGATGCGTGCCAGTTTTTAATGCATTGATATTTATGGTTTTTAATTTATATAATCCGACAGTGGTAGTCATATTGACTATGCTTTTTATGGTCACTATGACACTATGCATTGTCAAAATGACAGTGAGGAAAAAATGAGTTTTTCAGTGGATGTGCTGGCGGGGATCGCCATTGAGTTGCAGCGCGGGATCGGTCATGCGGACCGTTTCCAGCGTCTGATCGCCACGCTGCGTCAGGTGCTGGAGTGCGATGCGTCCGCGCTGCTGCGCTATGAGGCGCGGCAGTTTATTCCGCTGGCCATCGACGGACTGGCGCAGGACGTGCTGGGCCGCCGCTTTCAGCTTGAAGGCCACCCACGGCTGGAAGCCATTGCCCGTGCGGGCGATGTGGTGCGTTTTCCGGCCGACAGCTCGCTGCCCGATCCTTATGACGGGCTGATCCCAGGCCAGGAGAGCCTGAAGGTGCACGCCTGCGTCGGCCTGCCGCTGTTCGCCGGGCAGACCCTGATTGGCGCGCTGACGCTGGATGGCATGGCGCCTGACCAGTTCGACAGCTTCAGCGACGAAGAGCTGCGCCTGATTGCCGCGCTGGCGGCCGGGGCGCTTAATAACGCGCTGCTGATTGAGCAGCTCGAAAGCCAGAACATGGCTCCCGGCCTTTCGCCGACCTTTGAGCAGGCCGCCAGTACTGAAATCATTGGTCTGGCGGACGGCATGGTTCAGCTTAAAAAAGAGATTGAGATCGTCGCAGCCTCCGACCTGAACTTGCTGATTAGCGGCGAAACCGGCACCGGCAAAGAGCTGGTCGCCAAAGCCCTGCACGAAAACTCGTCCCGCGCGGCGGACGCGCTGGTGTATCTCAACTGCGCCGCCCTGCCGGAAAGCGTGGCCGAGAGTGAACTCTTTGGTCACGTAAAAGGGGCCTTTACCGGGGCCATCAGCAACCGCAGCGGTAAGTTCGAAATGGCCGACAAGGGCACGCTGTTTCTCGACGAGATTGGCGAGCTGTCGCTGGCTTTACAGGCCAAGCTGCTGCGCGTGTTGCAGTATGGCGATATCCAGCGCGTGGGTGATGACCGCAGTTTGCGGGTGGATGTGCGGGTGCTGGCGGCCACCAACCGCGACCTGCGTCAGGAGATGCTGGCCGGGCGATTTCGCGCCGACCTGTTCCACCGTTTAAGCGTGTTCCCGCTGTTCGTGCCGCCGCTGCGTGAACGTGGGGAAGACGTGATACTGCTGGCGGGCTATTTCTGCGAGCAGTGTCGGCTGCGTCTCGGTCTCGGGCGGGTGGTGCTAAGCCCACGCGCCCGCGCGCTTCTGCTGGCTTATCACTGGCCGGGAAACGTGCGTGAGCTGGAGCATGCGATTCATCGTGGGATTGTGCTGGCGAGAGCCGAGCGTAGCGACGACGATGTACTGCTGGACAGCCACCATTTTGCCCTCAGAGAGGAGTCGGAGCAGGCGAAGCCGCAGGTTAAGATGCTGGCGCAAACGCCCGGTCTGCGCGATGCCACGGACGCTTTTCAGCGCGAGAGAGTAAGCCAGGCGCTGGAACAGAATCAGGGTAACTGGGCGGCGAGCGCGCGGATGCTGGAGATTGACGTCGCCAACCTGCACCGGCTGGCGAAGCGTCTGGGGCTGAAAGGCTAAATAATCCCGGCCTGGTAAAAAGCCTGCAGGTTGATGGCGCCGACCAGTTTGCCGTTGTCATCCACTACCGGGGCGGCGGAAATTTTGCGTTTCATCAGCGTCTCTTTGGCATCGATGGCGCGGCTTTCGGCATTCAGGGTAATGCCGCCTTTAGTCATCGCTTCACTCACCGGCGCGCCGAGGATGCCGCCTGCGACCAGCCAGCGACGCAAATCGCCGTCGGAGAAGATGCCTTTGATTCTGTCGTTGTCATCGCAGATGGCTACCATCCCAAGCCCGGTGCGGCTCAGTTCTAACATGGCATCCATCACGGTGGCATCAATATGCACATGCGGCACATCTTCTTTGCGCATCAGATGATGCACCCGGTTGAGCAGGCGTGCGCCCAGAGCGCCTGCCGGATGCGAGCGGGCAAAATCTTCTTCGTTAAAACCACGCGCCTGCATGATGGCCATCGCCAGCGCATCGCCCAGCATCAGCGTATTGACCGTACTCGATGTTGGCGCAAGAGACATCGGGCAGGCTTCGCGTTCGACGGAGATATCGAGGATTGCTTTTGCCGCCAGCCCCAGTTGAGATAAGGGTTTGCCGGTCATGGCCAGCAGCACCACGCCGCGCTCTTCCAGCCGGGGCAGGATCAGCTCTAACTCTTTGGCTGAGCCGGAATAGGAGATAAACAGCAAAACGTCGCGGCTTTCAATCATGCCGAGATCGCCGTGCAGCGCTTCGGCTGCATGGACAAAGAATGCCGGCGTACCGGTACTCGCCAGAGTGGCGGCGATTTTTCTGCCAATATGGCCGGATTTGCCAATCCCGGAGACAATGACCTTGCCCTGGCAGGCAATAATGGCGTGGGCGGCGCGTAGAAAAGCGTCCCCAAGACGGTCCGGCAGATGGCTGGCTTCCTGAAGCTCCAGCAGCAGGGTCTGACGGGCGGTATTCAGTAATAATTCATTCATGCTGTTCTCCTGCGACAATCACCTCAATGCCTTTTGCTTCCAGTGCGGCACGAAAGTCCGCCGGGATCCCGGCATCAGTGATCAGTTTATTTACGCTTTCCAGACTGCACACAATGTTGGGGCTTTTGCGACCAAATTTTGATGAATCCGCCATCAGGATCACTTCCCTGGCCGCATTGCACATCGCTTTACTGACGCTGAATACTTCGTTGAAGGTAGTCACGCCCGCGTTTAAATCGATGCCGTCGGTGCCCATAAACAGTTTGTCGAAGCTGAAATGTTCAAAGGCGTTTTCTGCCAGTTGACCATGGAAAGAGGCGGATTTTTTGCGAAAGGTTCCGCCCGGCATCAGGATCGTTTGCTCGTTATCCAGTTCGGAAAGGGCGTTAACGATGTGCAGACTGTTGGTCATCACGGTGATGTTGTTGAAGTGGCTGAGCAACGGGACCATTTGCAGCACCGTACTACCGGCATCCAGGATCAACGAATCGCCATCGTGAATAAACCCCACGGCAGTACGGGCAATTAGTCCTTTTTGCTGGGTGTTAATCAGTGTTTTATGGTCAATAGGCGGGTCGGTTTCATCTTTGCTCAGTACAACGCCGCCATAGGTGCGGATAACTGTCCCGGTGTGCTCAAGCACCACCAGATCTTTACGGATGGTGGTGCCCGTGGTGTCAAAAAATGCGGCCAGCTCTTCAACGGAGCATTTTCCCTGCTTTTGCAGATGCTCAAGAATGGCCGCCTGCCGCTGACGTGGTTTCATAAGCGCTGTTATCCTGCGTTAAATTTCGAAATGATAATTTCGCAAGCTAATAGCGTTCACAACGAAATTATCCACGTTTCATTTTAAGCGCTAATGATAGAGCATCCTGACAGCTTTGATCATGGGGAAAGATCACGTCAGGCTGTAATTCTTCACGTTTTAGTCCGCTAATTGCGTCAATTTTAACCGGTCTGGCGAAAACGGTCAGACCGCGCATCAGTAGCGAACCGCTGACGTAATCCTGTTCGTCGAAAGCGACAGCAAGCACCACCCGGGGCTTAAAGCGACCTCCGGAACGCCCGACACCAACCCGCCCTTGCTGGCAGAGCCTGTCAAACGCCCGGTTGAACTGGTGAATCTGCCAGCCGCCCATCGCCATCTGGCTGAGCCAGGCGATGGCGGCAAGGGTAATCAGTGCAGTAACCATCGTGAACTCCATTTAACTGAGTGCATTTTTTTCCCCTCACCCTGACCCTCTCCAGCGGGGAGAGGGCGGGGGGAAGGGCTGAGGGTCGTTCGGGTCAGAACATCACCTGACCGCCGGTCACATTGATGGACTGCCCGGTGCAATAGGCCGCTTTTGGGCTTGCGTAAAACAGCAGTATGTTCAGCACATCCTGATAATCGCAGCCGCGTTTGAGCGGTACTTTATCAATGTAATGCTGCTCAACCTGTTCGGCCTCAATCCCCAGTTTACTGGCGTACTGCGGGATAAGTGACTGGAACATCGGCGATTTAAGCAGGTTGCCGAGCATCAGCGAATGAACGGTTATACCGTATTCAGCAAGATCCAGCGCCAGCGACTGGGTGAGCCCAACGCCGCCAAACTTGGCCGCGCTGTAGCCGGAGTTATGCTTGCTGCCCACTTTGCCGGACTTAGAGTTGATCTGAATAATGCGCCCCTGAATACCATCGCGGATCATCAGGCGGGAAAACTCGCGGGCGCAGAGGAAATAGCCCACCAGATTCACCTGCAATGAGCGGTCAAAATCCCCGAGTTGCACATCGCTGATAAAGCCCGCTTTGGCAATGCCGGCGCTGTAGACCAGCAGATCCACCTGACCAAAAATCTCATCCACGCCGCGAGAGAGCGCCAGCACGCTTTGCTCGCTGGTGGCGTCGGCGCCAAAACCGTACGCCATGCCCTCACCAAATTCGCTGTTGATCTCCTGCGCGATCGTGGCGGCTTTATCACTTTGAATATCCACCACCGCGACGCGATAACCTTCTGCGGCCAGCCCACGGCTGAGGAACGCCCCGAGGGTTTGCCCTCCACCAATGACAACGGCAACCTGTTTCATACTTTTCTCCTTACTGCTTAAGCGACAAATTTGAGTGTGCAGCCGGGGTTAATGCTCTGCGGCACGTTACCTGCAACATGTACCGTGCCGGGGTATTCCGCCTGCGTTTGCCCGTCGAAACGCAGGGTGATATGCCCAAGCTCGCGTAAATTCAGTTCTGCCACCTCGCCAACGGCGGTCACCGGGTAGCTTTTGCCATCCAGCTCAAAGCGCGTTCCTGGCTGTAACGCGCCAGTCAGTTCGCCGTGGCAGTGGATAAAACAAAACTCGGCGACATCGGCGGGGGCGCCTTCCCGGAAGGTAATGAGCATCCGGTCGCTGAGGGCGTCGCGTGCGCACTCGCCAATCTGGGTAATCGTGGTTTGATAAATCACGCTCATGAACAACCTCTTATTGATAGATAAAGCCGGAGACAAACCAGGCAATCAGTACCGTCGGCGCGCCGGTCAAAAAGCGGCTGACCAGCACCGACGGAACGCCAACGCGCACCGTGTCCTGGCGCGCTTCTGCCAGCGAAAGCCCTACCGGAATAAAGTCGCAGGCAGCCTGGGCGTTAATGGCAAAGAGCGCAGGCAGCGCGAGGTGAGGAGGAATATGGCCCTGGCCGATTTGCACGCCGATCAGCACGCCGATAACCTGAGCGATAACGGCGCCCGGGCCAAGGAACGGCGACAGCAGCGGGAAGGAGCAGATCAGCGCCAGCGTGACCAGACCCAGCGGGTGGCTGGCCAGCGGCGCCAGGCCATGGGCAATCCAGTCCCCGAGGCCGGAGGCCATGATGATGCCGATCAGCGCCGAGACGAAGGCCATAAACGGCAGAATGGTTTTCAGTACCGTGTCGATGGTGTCGCGTCCGGCCTGGAAGAGTACCGCCACGGCAGAGCCCATCCCCATGCCGACTTTTGCCAGCAGGCCGTCGCTCTGCTCGGTGATTTTTTTGCTGCTGTCGTAATCCCGTGTTGCCGCTTCCCGTTTCACCGGCTGACTGGTGAACTCTCCATCCTGGCAGCGGATGTTTTCCTCTCTCACTCCTGAGACATAAATGTCTTCCAGGATGTACTGCGCCAGAGGGCCAGACTTGCCGGTGGCATGAATATTAACGGTGGGAATACGGCGTTTCGGGTAGATACCGCAGCGCAGGGTGCCGCCGCAGTCGATCACCGCCACGCCAATTTCCGCCTCCGGCGGTTCCCCTTCTTTAAAGCCATCGACCGCTTCCCAGCCGGTCATTTGCGCCAGTTTGTCAACGATCGCCGGGCGCGTGCCGGCGGTGATATAGACGATCTTTTTGCTCTGAGTGGCGTCGAGCTCCAGTGGGCCGCCCCAGCCGCCCGTTCCTTTTTCAATCACAATGCGGCTCATGATGTTGCTCCGGCGAGTTGTACGTTCTGCTCAAGCTGAATGCCCATTTTTTTCTCGAAGATAGCGGTGGTCAGATCCGTTACCCAGCCACGGAAGAAGTTGGTGACCAGGCCTACCAGCAGGTAACTGACGGCCAGCGGCCCCAGCGGCAGGCCCAGAGTGGTCAGGCCGTTAGCGATGCCGAGATAGACAAAGAGTTCGCCCGGGTTGATATGCGGAAAGAGGCCATTCATTGAGTGGCAGCTGTAGGAGGCCGCCGCGTAATAACTGGGTTTGTAGCGCTCAGGCATAAAGCGCCCAAGGCTTAAGGTCATTGGGTTACAGAAGACAAAAGTGCCGACGCACGGCAGCAGCAGATAGCGGGTGACGGGATTTCCTGCGCAACGCTGGGCCAGCCGTTCAATACGGTGCTGACCGATAAAGTTGATCAGTGCATTCATGATAACCAGCAGGCTAATCAGCAGAGGCAGGATACCGGTGACCATACCGGTGAAGACTTCTCCGCCTTTCTGAAACAGCCCGATGAACCATTCGGCACCATGGGTAATGGCTTCGATCATTGTTCTCTCCTTCAGGGATCTTTTGTTGTTGTGTGGCTGGCGCTTATAATAATCATTTTGAAAGGTTTGAAAGTGTTATTTAGATCTCAATATGAAAGATAAAACGATCACAATGAAAGTTTTATTTTAATGATCTCTGGCGAAAGAAAATGGAGAGGGTTTTTCAGACAACGAAAAGAAGAAGAGGGATGAAGGGGCTTCCTTGTGCAAGGGCACATGCTTTACCATAATTCACTCTGGCTGATTGAAGTTAAATGGATGTCCCATGTTTAAGCGTCGTTACGCAGCTCTTATTCCCACGCTCGTTTTACTTGCTGCCTGTAGCAGCAAACCTCAGCAAACCGAAGCGTCTCCACAACCCGTAGCAAGCGCCCCTTCCGGCGGATTCCTGCTTGAGCCGCAGCACAATGTCACCATGATGGGCGGGGATTTCGCCAACAATCCCGCAGCAGAGCAGTTCATCAACGATATGGTGAGCAAGCACGGCTTTGACCGTCAGCAACTGCATGAGATTCTCTCTCAGGCGAAGCGACTGGATTATGTGCTGCGCCTGATGGATAAACAGGCGCCTGTTGGCGTCGGGCCGAGTGGGCCAACCGGCGCATGGCTACGCTATCGCAACCAGTTTATTACTCCGGATATGGTACAAAATGGCGTGGCATTCTGGATCCAGTATGAAGATGCGCTCAACCGCGCATGGATGGTCTACGGCGTACCGCCGGAAATCATCGTCGGTATTATTGGCGTTGAGACCCGCTGGGGGCGGGTGATGGGGAAAACCCGTATTCTTGATGCTCTGGCGACGCTGGCGTTTAACTACCCGCGTCGCGCTGCCTACTTTAGCGGAGAACTGGAAACCTTCCTGCTGATGGCGCGGGATGAAAGTGATGATCCGCTCAATCTGAAAGGTTCCTTTGCCGGGGCAATGGGCTACGGGCAGTTTATGCCCTCGTCTTATAAACAATATGCCGTTGATTTTAATGGCGATGGACACACTAATTTGTGGGATCCGGTCGATGCCATCGGCAGCGTGGCAAACTACTTCAAAGAGCATGGCTGGGTGAAAGGCGATCTGGTGGCTGTGCCCGCCAGCGGTCAGGCGCCTGGGCTGGAGAACGGTTTTAAAACCAACTACAGCGTGGCGCAACTGATGGCGGCCGGATTAACGCCGCAGCAGTCGTTGGGTAACCATCAACAGGCCAGTCTGCTGCGTCTGGATGTCGGGACAGGCTACGAGTACTGGTACGGTCTGCCCAACTTCTACGCCATTACCCGCTATAACCACAGTACCCACTACGCAATGGCCGTCTGGCAACTTGGTCAGACTGTCGCGCAGGCACGCGTTCGCTAACTCTGTTCCCCTTCTGCGGAAGGGGACGGAAACATTTCGCAAAACTCCTCGGACAAACTCCAATTTACTTCATCTACGCGACTGAGTATTGTTATGTTATAACATATTGAGGTGCGTAATGACGGATGTAACCCTTTTTTCCCGCTCTGGCTGGTGCCGCTTAGGGTGGGCTGCGCTGCTGCTTACAGCGCTCTGGCTACTGACTGCCTGGGCAGTGGCGCTACCATGATTGAACTTGACCACCTGGTGGCAGGCTACGGCGCCTGCGCCATTACCCCTTCGCTGTGCGGTGTTGTGGAGCGCGGCAGTATGACGGCGATTGTCGGGGCCAATGGCTGCGGAAAATCAACCCTCTTAAAAACCCTGGCCGGAGAATTGAAGCCGGTAAGCGGCGCATTGCGCTGGCCATCCTCGCGTCCGGCTATTGGCTGGCTGGCACAGCGTCAGACGCTGGATCCTCATTTTCCGCTTACCGTGCAGGATGTGGTGAGCATGGGGCACTGGCCGCGCATTTCACTGTTTCGCGGGCTAAACCGGCAGGCCAGAGCGCAGGTGGCGGCGGCGCTGGAAAGAGTCGGCATGCTGGCGCTGGCGAACAACACTATCGACGCGCTCTCCGGTGGGCAGTTTCAGCGCATGCTTTTTGCGCGGATATGGTTACAACATGCGCCGCTGGTGATGCTGGATGAACCCTTTACCGGCATCGATGAAATAACCAGCCAGCTGTTGATGGAACAAATTGTCGATATGCATCAGCAGGGGCAAACCATCCTTGCCGTATTGCACGACAGCGAACGCGTAGCCCGCTATTTTCCGCAGACGTTGCGCCTCGATGGTGATTGCGCGAACTGGGGTGTAACCATTGCACAAGATACCGGAGCGTGCCCGGCATGATATGGCATCTCTTTTTCCAGCCGTTTGTTGAGTTTGGTTTTATGCGTCGTGCGCTGGTGGTCTGCCTGGCGTTATCCATCAGCACCACCGCCCTTGGCGTATTTCTGCAATTACGGCGTATGAGCCTGATGGGCGATGCGCTGTCACATGCCATTTTGCCAGGTGTGGCGGTGGGCTTTTTACTCAATGGCATGTCGCTGCTGGCCATGAGCCTCGGCGGATTTGTCGCCGGGATTGTGGTTGCGCTGGTGGCGGGGCTTATCAGCCGCCGCACGCCGCTGAAAGAAGATGCCAGCTTTGCCGGACTCTATCTCACCTCACTGGCGCTTGGCGTTACCCTGGTGTCGCTGCGCGGCTCCAGTGTCGATCTGCTGCATCTGTTGTTTGGTTCGGTGCTGGCGGTGGACAAGGACGCAGCCCTTTTTGTTGCCGGGGTCGCCAGTCTGACCGTGCTGTGTCTCGCGCTGTGCTATCGCGGTTTGGTCTGCGAGGCCTTTGACAGTCGCTTCCTGCAGATTAACGCTCCCCGCTTGCCGGCGTTTTTTCACAGTCTGTTTCTGGCGTTGCTGGTGCTGAATCTGGTTGCCGGCTTCCAGGTTCTGGGCACGTTAATGGCCGTGGGCGTGATGATTTTACCTGCGGTCGCTGCACGCTGTTGGGCGCGAACCTTACCGGGATTACTGCTGTTTGCGGGCATTACCGGGGCGCTTTCAGCCTGGATGGGGTTGAGCCTCTCCTGGGGGGCTGGCCTGCCTGCCGGGCCGTCGATTGTGCTCACCGCGAGCGGCGTCTTTATCTTTTCAATTTTATTCGGCGCGCGCAGCAGTCTGCGGGCGCAATTACCTGGCAAGGAGACATAATGAAAAAGGCAGTGGTAGTTCTGGCAGTAGCTCTCGGGTTGCTGACGCAAAGCGCGATGGCGAAAACCCTGAATGTGGTCGCCAGTTTTTCCATCCTGGGGGACATTGCGGCGCAAACGGGGGGCGACCATGTGAAGGTCACGACGCTGGTGGGGCCGGATGGCGACCCGCACACCTTCGAGCCGAGCGCGAAAGACAGTGCGTTACTCAATAAGGCTGATGTGGTGGTGGTTAACGGCCTGGGGCTGGAAGGCTGGCTGGACAGACTGGTCAAGGCGTCTGGTTTTAAAGGTACGGTTGTTGTGGCGTCCACCGGTGTGAAAACTCATTCCCTTGAGGAAGATGGCAAAACCGTGACCGATCCCCATGCCTGGAATAGCGCGGCGAATGGCGCGCTCTACGCGCAAAATATTCTGACGGCGCTGGTGAAGGCAGATCCGGAGGACAAAGCCGACCTTAACGCCAGCGGGCAGCGTTATATCGGCGAGCTTCAGAAGCTGGATAGCTGGGCAAAAACACAGTTCAGTTCTATACCGCGGGAAAAACGCAAAGTACTGACCAGCCACGATGCTTTTGGCTATTTTGCCCGCGCCTACAATGTCGATTTTCTGGCCCCGCAAGGGCTCTCTTCGGAGAGTGAGGCCAGTGCGCAGCAGGTTGCTGAGCTGATTAAACAGATCAAAGCTGATGGGGTGCATACCTGGTTTATGGAAAACCAGCTTGATCCTCGCCTGGTCAAACAGATAGCGACAGCGACGGGCGCCCAGCCGGGCGGAGAGCTTTACCCGGAAGCGCTGAGTAATAAAGGCGGCGTGGCCGATACCTACACCCAGGCGTTTCGCCATAATGTAGAAACTATCGCCAGTAGCATGAAATAATCCTCTGAAGCCAGCGCGAGCTGGCTTTTTTCTGACGCCTCCTCGTAAATTCATTACCTCAATCCCACCTTTGCCCTGAAAGTGTTATCTTTTGCGCCACAGTTTTGTACGACGGAGATCATCATGACTGACAGTGAATTAATGCAGTTGAGTGAGCAGATCGGCCAGGCGTTAAAGCAGCAGGGGGCGAGCATCACCACGGCTGAGTCCTGCACCGGAGGCTGGGTCGCGAAGGCGATCACCGATATTGCCGGCAGCTCGGCCTGGTTTGAGCGGGGTTTTGTGACCTACAGCAATGAAGCCAAATCGCAGATGATCGGCGTGAAGCCGGAGACCATTGCGGCCAACGGCGCGGTCAGCGAACCGGTGGTGGTTGAGATGGCTATCGGGGCTCTGAAAGCCGCGCGTGCTGATTACGCTATCTCGATTAGCGGCATCGCCGGACCCGACGGCGGGAGTGATGAGAAACCTGTGGGCACGGTCTGGTTTGGCTTTGCCTGCGTGAACGGGCAGGGAATTACCCGTCGTGAATGTTTCGCGGGCGATCGCGAAGCGGTGCGGCGACAGGCGACAGCCTATGCGTTACATACACTGTGGCAACATTTTCTACAAAACACTTGATACTGTATGACCATACAGTATAATTGCGGAATCAGATCAGAAATTCACGGCGAAGCGTAGACGCTTCACCTTGCATGACAGGAGTAATCATGGCTATCGACGAAAACAAACAGAAAGCACTTGCGGCAGCGCTGGGTCAGATCGAAAAGCAATTCGGTAAAGGCTCCATCATGCGTCTGGGTGAAGACCGTTCTATGGATGTGGAAACCATCTCCACCGGGTCGCTTTCTCTGGATATTGCGCTGGGCGCAGGTGGCCTGCCAATGGGGCGCGTCGTCGAAATCTACGGGCCAGAATCGTCCGGTAAGACGACCCTGACGTTGCAGGTTATCGCTTCTGCTCAGCGCGAAGGGAAGACCTGTGCGTTTATCGATGCGGAACACGCGCTGGATCCTGTTTATGCACGTAAGCTGGGTGTTGATATCGACAACCTGCTCTGCTCTCAGCCGGATACCGGTGAACAGGCGCTGGAAATCTGTGATGCGCTGGCTCGTTCTGGCGCGGTTGACGTTATCGTCGTCGACTCCGTTGCTGCCCTGACGCCGAAAGCGGAAATCGAGGGTGAAATCGGCGACTCTCATATGGGCCTTGCCGCACGTATGATGAGCCAGGCAATGCGTAAGCTGGCGGGTAACCTCAAGCAATCCAACACGCTGCTGATCTTTATCAACCAGATCCGTATGAAAATTGGTGTGATGTTCGGTAACCCGGAAACCACCACCGGTGGTAACGCACTGAAATTCTATGCTTCTGTCCGTCTGGATATTCGCCGTATCGGTGCGGTGAAAGAGGGCGATAACGTGGTGGGCAGTGAAACCCGCGTTAAAGTAGTGAAAAACAAAATCGCCGCGCCATTCAAACAGGCTGAATTCCAGATCCTTTACGGTGAAGGCATCAACTTCTATGGCGAACTGGTTGACCTTGGCGTAAAAGAGAAGCTGATTGAAAAAGCGGGCGCCTGGTACAGCTACAACGGTGAGAAAATCGGTCAGGGTAAAGCGAATGCCACTAACTGGCTGAAAGAAAACCCGGCGACGGCGAAAGAAATCGAGAAGAAAGTGCGTGAGATCCTGCTCAGCAATCCGAGCGATAAACCGGACTTTTCTGTCGACGACAGCGGTGAAGACGTCGCAGAAACCAACGAAGATTTCTGATAATCTGAACGACAATTGAGGGGCTGCTTATGCAGCCCTTTTGCTTTTTCTTGCCAGCAGGATTTGTGATGCCTGAAAATACACCTCGCCGCTCTGATTACGCCCGCTTACTCGATCGTGCCTTACGTATCCTGGCCATGCGCGATCATGGCGAAGCGGAACTGCGACGCAAGCTCACTGCACCCGTTATGAGTAAAAATGGTCCTGAAAAGATTGATGTCAGCCAGCAGGATCTTGATAACGTAATTGGCTGGTGTGCTGAAAATCATTATCTCGACGATGACCGTTTTGCCCGGCAATTTATTGCCAGCCGCAGCCGCAAAGGATATGGCCCTGCGCGTATTCGCCAGGAGCTGGGGCAAAAGGGGGTGTCGCGTGAAACCTGTGAAAGCGCAATGCGTGACTGCGAAATTGAGTGGAGCGAAAGGGCGCGTGAACAGGCTGAACGCAAGTACGGTACACCTCTGCCCACGCAGTTTGCTGACAAAGTAAAAGTGCAGCGCTTTTTACTCTATCGCGGTTATTTATTGGAAGATATTCAGGAAATCTGGCGAAATTTTAACGATTGACCGCATACGGGATTTTACTTCGTAGTAAAGAAAACTTATCTTATTCCCACTTTTTCCAGTAGCGGGTGGCTGTCTGTCAAAGGGCAGTTACCCGTTACGACATTTCGCTAGCTTGATTCCAGGATAATTATGAGCAAGAGCACCGCTGAGATCCGTCAGGCGTTTCTCGACTTTTTCCATAGCAAGGGCCACCAGGTAGTTGCCAGCAGCTCACTTGTGCCGAATAACGACCCTACATTACTGTTTACCAATGCCGGGATGAACCAGTTCAAGGATGTTTTCCTTGGCCTCGACAAGCGTAATTATTCCCGCGCAACCACTTCGCAGCGCTGTGTGCGCGCGGGCGGTAAACACAACGACCTGGAAAACGTCGGTTACACTGCACGTCACCATACTTTCTTCGAGATGCTGGGTAACTTCAGCTTCGGCGACTATTTCAAACATGACGCTATTCAGTACGCATGGGAATTGTTAACCGGTGAAAACTGGTTCAACCTGCCGAAAGAGCGTCTGTGGGTCACCGTGTATGAAACCGATGATGAAGCCTTCGAAATATGGGAAAAGGAAGTTGGTATTCCTCGCGAGCGTATTATCCGTATCGGCGACAATAAAGGCGCCCCTTACGCATCCGATAACTTCTGGCAGATGGGCGATACCGGTCCTTGCGGTCCGTGCACCGAAATCTTCTTCGACCATGGCGATCATATCTGGGGCGGTCCTCCGGGAAGCGCGGAAGAAGATGGCGATCGCTATATTGAGATCTGGAACATTGTCTTTATGCAGTTCAACCGTCAGGCTGACGGTACGATGGAACCGCTGCCGAAACCTTCTGTTGATACCGGCATGGGCCTTGAGCGTATTGCGGCGGTTCTCCAGCATGTGAATTCCAACTACGAAATCGATCTGTTCAGCAAACTGATTAAATCCGTTGCTGAAGTGACCAATGCGACCGATCTGGGTAATAAATCACTGCGCGTGATTGCAGACCATATCCGCTCCTGCGCATTCCTGATTGCCGATGGCGTTATCCCTTCCAACGAAAACCGCGGCTATGTGCTGCGCCGTATTATTCGTCGTGCTATTCGTCACGGCAATATGCTGGGCGCGAAAGATACCTTCTTCTTTAAACTGGTGGGGCCATTGCTGGAAGTCATGGGCGCTGCGGGTGACGAGCTGAAGCGTCAGCAGACTCAGGTTGAGCAGGTTCTGAAAACCGAAGAAGAGCAGTTCGCGCGCACGCTGGAACGTGGTCTGGCGCTGCTGGATGATGAACTGTCGAAGCTCAAGGGCGATACCCTGGATGGCGAGACAGCATTCCGTCTGTATGACACCTATGGCTTCCCGGTCGATTTGACCGCCGATGTATGCCGTGAGCGCAACCTTAAAGTTGACGAAGCGGGCTTTGAAGCCGCCATGGAAGAGCAGCGCCGCCGCGCACGTGAATCCAGTGGCTTTAGCGCAGATTACAACGCGATGATCCGCGTTGATGGTAGCTCTGAATTTAAAGGCTATGACCATCTGGAACTGAACGGCAAAGTGACCGCTCTGTTCGTGGATGGTAAAGCTGTTGCTGCCGTTAGCGCAGGTCAGGAAGCGGTTGTGGTACTGGACGAAACGCCATTCTACGCAGAATCCGGCGGCCAGGTTGGCGACAAAGGCGAACTGAAAGGTACCGGCTTTACCTTTAGCGTCAGCGATACGCAGAAATACGGCCAGGCGATTGGTCATATTGGTAAAGTGGCTTCCGGCTCGCTGAAAGTTGGCGACGGCGTGAAAGCTGAAGTTGACGAAGCGCGTCGTCAGCGTATCCGTCTGAATCACTCTGCGACTCACCTGATGCATGCAGCTCTGCGTGAGGTATTGGGTACGCATGTCGCGCAGAAAGGTTCGCTGGTCAATGACAAAGCGCTGCGCTTTGACTTCTCCCATTTTGAGGCGATGAAGCCGTCAGAAATTCGTGCCGTTGAAGATAGCGTGAATGCGCAAATTCGTCGCAACCTGCCTGTCGAAACCAACATCATGGATATTGATGCGGCAAGAGCCACTGGCGCGATGGCGCTGTTTGGCGAGAAATATGACGATCGTGTACGCGTTCTGCGTATGGGCGATTTCTCTACCGAGCTTTGTGGCGGTACTCACGCATCGCGAACCGGCGATATTGGCCTGTTCCGCATTGTCTCTGAGTCCGGTACGGCTGCGGGTGTGCGTCGTATTGAAGCGGTAACGGGCGAAGGCGCTATTGCCGCACTGCATGCGCAAAGCGATCAACTGCATGATATTGCGCAGTTGCTGAAGGGCGACAGCGCGAATCTGGGCGACAAAGTGCGTTCAGCGCTGGAGCGTACCCGTCAGCTTGAGAAAGAGCTGCAACAACTTAAAGAACAGCAGGCTGTTCAGGAAAGCGCGAGCTTGTCTGGCAAAGCTGAAGAGATCAACGGTGTCAAACTGCTTGTCAGCGAGCTGGCTGGCGTTGAACCGAAGATGCTGCGTACGATGGTCGATGATCTGAAGAACCAGTTAGGTTCCGCGGTCATTGTGCTGGCTACGGTAGCAGAAGGTAAGGTTTCTCTGATTGCGGGTGTGTCGAAGGATGTGACCGACCGCGTGAAAGCAGGGGAACTGGTTGGCATGATTGCCCAGCAGGTTGGGGGCAAAGGTGGCGGACGTCCGGACATGGCGCAAGCCGGTGGTACGGATGCGGCAGCGCTACCAGCCGCTCTTGCCAGTGTAAAAGACTGGGTAGGCGCAAAACTGTAATAATTACAAAGCGAATGCAGTCGCCATGGCCTCGCGGTCATGGCGTTCTTGCCACTACGCTATTGAAAACGATAAAGTCAGGTTGAAGTTGTGTATATCGGCTAAACTTACGTCTAACAGAATGTAATGCCGTGACTGCTTACACTTTACGTGTTTGTCATCGCTTACTTTTTGGCGTTATATGATGGAGAATGCCGGGATACAGAGAGACCCGACTCTTTTAATCTTTCAAGGAGCAAAGAATGCTGATTCTGACTCGTCGAGTTGGTGAGACCCTCATGATTGGGGATGAGGTCACGGTGACTGTTTTAGGGGTTAAGGGTAACCAGGTACGCATTGGCGTTAATGCCCCTAAAGAAGTGTCTGTACACCGTGAAGAGATCTACCAGCGTATCCAGGCTGAAAAATCGCAGCAGTCCAGTTTTTGATTTTACCGCGTCTCGCTGCCCGGCGAGACGCAACACCCTCTCCCTGCTGTTCCCCCTCTGTATAACCTTTGTATTGCATCCTGACCTGAACGCCTGCTTCCACGATAATTTCTTCTTGCTGTCTCCACCGCTGCGTTGGTGAAAAATCTGCTGATAAAACATCCTTTTTGCGCTTTTAACCGACGAATTGTCTGCGAAGTGTGCAAACGATTCAGGTGCTGGAAAAATTGTTTGACTTATAAGTCCCAGAAAGTAATATGTGCGCCACGCAGCGACGAGAAGCTCTCACGAGTAACTTGAAGCACTCGCAAGAGGCGTGTTGGTGAGGTGGCCGAGAGGCTGAAGGCGCTCCCCTGCTAAGGGAGTATGCGGTCAAAAGCTGCATCCGGGGTTCGAATCCCCGCCTCACCGCCATTTTGCATCCGTAGCTCAGCTGGATAGAGTACTCGGCTACGAACCGAGCGGTCGGAGGTTCGAATCCTCCCGGATGCACCATATTCTTTGAGATAACAGTAAGTTGTTGTTTCATGGTCCGCGAGATAATCGCAGCCCCAGAGAAGATAGAGTCGTTTCAGCAGCGACTTGCAGGGCGAACAATTAAGCCATCCTTTTTGGATGCACCCTCTTTTATCTGTTGTTGTTTTAGTAATAACAGCAGGTATCAGTAGTAAAGCAGTAATCCCGATGCATCCGTAGCTCAGCTGGATAGAGTACTCGGCTACGAACCGAGCGGTCGGAGGTTCGAATCCTCCCGGATGCACCATCTTCTCCAGGATAACAGCAAAATTGTTATTTTATGGTCTGCGAGATAATCGCCGCTACCTGGGAGGTTAACGTTGCGTCAGCAACGGCCTGAAAGGCAAATCAGCAGTACCTCAGCATTTCCCGATGCATCCGTAGCTCAGCTGGATAGAGTACTCGGCTACGAACCGAGCGGTCGGAGGTTCGAATCCTCCCGGATGCACCATCTTCTCAGAAATAACAGCAAAACTGTTGTTTCATGGTCTGCGCGTTAATCGGCAGCACTAGGGAGGATAACGTTGCGTCAGCAGCGGCCCGTAGGGCGAACGAAGTGAGTCATCCTCCCGGATGCACCATATTCTCCAGGATAACAGCGAGTTTGTTATTTCATGGTCTGCGAAATAATCGCGACAACCAGCTGAATCATCCTTAGTCACCATTTCCCCCTGAAAATCATCCCTTTCGCTAACAGCGACAAAAATCCTTGTTTACGATAAAGTAACGTTCCGTTATCCGGTTTGTGAGAACACGATGTACGAACGTTATGCTGGTTTGATTTTTGATATGGATGGCACCATCCTGGATACCGAACCGACACATCGCAAAGCGTGGCATGAAGTGCTTGGGCGCTACGGCCTGCGCTACGACTTACAGGCGATGATCGCGTTAAATGGTTCGCCGACCTGGCGCATTGCCCAGTCAGTCATCGAACTCAATCAGGCCAGCCTCGATCCTTATGCGCTGGCGCGTGAAAAAACCGATGCCGTCAAAGCCATGTTGCTCGATACCGTGCGTCCTTTGCCACTGATAGAGGTGGTGAAAGAGTGGCATGGTCGTCGCCCTATGTCCGTCGGCACGGGCAGCGAAAGCGCCATTGCTGAAGCGCTACTGGTGCATCTTGGTCTGCGCCACTATTTTTCTACTGTTGTTGCCGCCGATGATGTAAAAAACCACAAACCCGCCCCGGACACATTTTTATTGTGTGCCGAACGTATGGGCGTGGCTCCGGATCAGTGCGTGGTATTTGAAGATGCAGACTTTGGTTTGCAGGCGGCACGTGCAGCAGGAATGGATGCCGTGGATGTGCGCTTATTGTGAGTGACCTTCTGTCACTCTCGTCTTTATTCGCCAGCAGTTTCCTCAGCGCCACACTGTTACCGGGTAACTCTGAGGTTGTTCTGGTGGCGATGCTGCTTTCGGATGTCAGCCAGCCCTGGCTCCTCGTATTAATAGCAACAATGGGTAATAGCCTTGGAGGGCTGACAAACGTTATTCTTGGGCGTTTCTTTCCGTTACGTGAAAAGTCACGCTGGCAGGAAAAAGCAACAGGTTGGCTAAGGCGCTATGGCGCAGCCACACTGTTATTAAGCTGGATGCCTGTTACAGGCGATTTGCTGTGTCTGCTGGCGGGATGGATGCGCATCTCCTGGGGACCGGTGATATTTTTTTATGCCTTGGGAAGGCGTTCCGCTATGTGCTACTGGCCATAGTAACGCTACAGGGTATGACGTGGTGGCACTAATTGGATTGAGTGAGTGACCTTTAATCGTCAACCATTACAATTATGCTTAATAAAATGATTATTACAGGCGGGAGGTCAATTTGATCCCGGACGTATCACAGGCATTGTCCTGGCTGGAAAAAAATCCTCAGGCTCTTAAGGGGATTCAACGCGGGCTCGAGCGTGAAACACTGCGCGTTAATGCAGATGGCACCCTGGCAACAACGGGTCATCCGCAGACGCTGGGTTCGGCGTTGACTCATAAATGGATTACCACCGATTTTGCGGAAGCCCTGCTGGAGTTTATTACTCCTGTTGAGGGTGATATCCAGCACATGCTGGCCATCATGCGTGATGTTCATCGCTACACTGCGCGTGAAATTGGCGATGAACGTATGTGGCCGCTGAGTATGCCGTGCTACATCGAAAACGGTCAGGATATTGAGCTGGCACAATATGGCAGTTCGAATATTGGCCGTCTGAAGACGCTGTACCGTGAAGGGTTGAAAAACCGTTACGGCGCGCTGATGCAGACCATTTCCGGCGTGCACTATAACTTCTCTTTGCCGATGGCGTTCTGGCAAGCGAAATGCGGTGACACGGATAAAGAATCGGTGTCGGCAGGCTATTTCCGCCTGATCCGTAACTATTACCGCTTTGGTTGGGTGATCCCGTATCTGTTTGGCGCTTCACCGGCCATTTGCCCGTCATTCCTGCAAGGCAAGCCGACCACCTTACCGTTCGAAAAAACGCCCGGCGGTATGTATTACCTGCCGTATGCGACTTCGCTGCGCTTAAGCGACCTGGGCTATACCAACAAATCGCAAAGTAACCTGGGTATCACCTTCAATAATCTGCCGGATTATGTGACGGCGCTGAAGCGGGCGATCAAAACGCCTTCCGAGGAATATGCCCGGATCGGTCAGCAGAAGGACGGTAAGTATCTGCAAATTAACACTAATGTTTTGCAGATTGAAAACGAACTCTATGCCCCGATCCGCCCGAAACGCGTTACCCGTAGCGGTGAATCGCCGTCGGATGCGTTGCTGCGTGGCGGCATTGAATATATTGAAGTGCGCTCGCTGGATATTAACCCGTTCACCCCGATTGGCGTCGATGAGCAGCAGATCCGCTTCCTCGATCTCTTTATGGTCTGGTGTGTACTGACTGATGCGCCAGAAATGAGCAGCGATGAGCTGCTGTGTACGCGTAAAAACTGGAACCGGGTTATTCTTGAAGGTCGTAAGCCTGGCCTGACGCTCGGTGTGGGCTGCGAGGCTTCTCAGTTCCCGCTGCCGCAGGTGGGCAAAGACTTGTTCAGTGACCTGAAACGGGTTGCGCAGACGCTTGATGGCCTTTACGGCGGCACGGATTATGAGCAGGTGTGTGATGAGCTGGTCGCCAGTTTTGATAACCCGGACCTGACCTTCTCGGCGCGTATTCTGCGTTCGATGATTGATAACGGCATCGGCGGCACGGGTAAAGCGCTGGCAGATGAGTACCGGTCAATTTTGCGTGAAGAGCCGCTGGAAATCTTAAGCGAAGACGATTTCAGAAAAGAGTGCGATGCATCCTGGGCGCGACAGAAAGAAGTTGAAGCCTCAGATACTGAGACATTCGAGGCGTTGCTGGCAAGACACGCCTGACAGAAAAGAAAAAGGCCACATTGCTGTGGCCAAAATATTCATCTCTGAAATCAGGGATGATGATAACAAATGCGCGTCTTTCATATACTCAGACTCGCACCCGTTAAAAGAGTTCATTTTATTTTTAAAAAAATCACTGTGGAGGTGACTAAATGCCATTGTTGGATAGCTTCACTGTCGATCATACCCGTATGGAAGCGCCTGCTGTCCGTGTTGCTAAGACCATGAACACGCCGCATGGCGATGCCATCACCGTATTCGATCTGCGTTTTTGTGTGCCCAACAAAGAAGTGATGCCTGAAAAAGGTATCCATACGCTGGAGCACCTGTTCGCTGGTTTTATGCGCGATCATCTCAACGGTAACGGTGTTGAAATCATCGATATCTCGCCGATGGGTTGCCGCACCGGTTTCTATATGAGCCTGATCGGTACTCCGGATGAGAAGCGCGTGGCTGATGCCTGGAAAGCGGCGATGGCCGATGTACTGAAAGTGCAGGATCAGAATCAGATCCCGGAACTGAATGTGTACCAGTGCGGCACTTACCATATGCACTCTCTGGCGGAAGCTCAGGATATTGCCCGTCATATCCTTGACCGCGATGTGCGTGTAAACAGCAACGATGAGCTGGCGCTGCCGAAAGAAAAACTGCAAGAACTGCACATCTAGTGGTGCACCTTTTCCCTCTCCCTCCGTGGAGAGGGTAGAGCGACAGGCGTTTAAACTGATGACGACAGCCGTATCATTCTCCTTCCAGCACCGCCCCTTTGTACCCTATGCCCACGACTATACGCACGGTGAAAGTGAGCCGTGGCATCAACATGACTGTGCGCAGTTACTGCATATTCTCAGCGGTGTGGTTCGGGTCGAGACCGCGCAAGGCTGTTGGGTTGTGCCGCCGGGTCGTGGCGTCTGGCTACCTGCCGGAACGCAGCATGCCATCAGCATTACCGGTAATGTCGCAGCACGTACCCTCTTTATTGATCCGCTGGCCCGTGCGGACCTGCCAGCCTCCTGCCAGATAGTTCAAATCACGCCGTTGCTGCGGGAACTGATTGTTGCTTCATTTACGCTCAATGAGGAGTACTTACCAGGCAGTCGCGATGAGCGGGTTTACGAGCTGGTGCTTGATGAGATCCGCGGTATGCAGACCCTGCCTTTCTGTTTACCGGATCCGCAAAGTGAGGTGCTGAAAAAACTGTGTCTGCAAATTTGTGCCTCGATCGGGCAACCCTGGAGCAGCGCTAAGGCGGCAGGCATTGTCAGCATGAGTGAAAAGACGCTTAACCGCCATTTTCAGCAGCAAACGTCCTTGTCGTACAGCGAGTGGGTGCGCCGTGCGAAGCTAATCGAAGGTCTGATCCGTCTTGCGCAGGGGCATTCGGTGCTGCGTGTGGCGTTGGATCTTGGTTACGGCAGCCACAGCGCATTTACGGCGATGTTTCGCCGGGTGATGGGAATATCACCCAGCGACTATTATCGCGACTCTGAAAAAGAGTGAGTCTGACCCAGCGCATTGAGTAATGCCTGTAATGACGCCCGGGCGACATCGTTGTCGATCCCCACACCCCAGTGAGCAGAGCCATCAGGATACAGGCACTGAATATAGGCGACGGAGCGGCTGTCGCTGCGCGCGCCCAGGGTATGCTCATGATAATCCTTGATGCTGAACGCTTGTTTAAGCATAACGTTTAGCGCGCCCGCCGCTGCTGAAAGCAACCCATTTCCCTGTCCTTCAAGATGTCGATTGACGCCCTCGATGGCGAGGGTCGCCTGCAAGCGTAATTGCCCGTCAGGGTGACTCTCGCTCTTGTAATTAACCAGCGTCATGTGAGGCTGTGCGATGAGTCCGTAACGCTCGCGAAAAAGCTGCCATAACGCATTTTGCGTCATCTCTTTACCCCTGGCATCGGTTTCACGCTGGACGTGCTGACTGAAGTCCTGCTGCAGGGCGCGGGGGAGCTTCAACCCGTGATTCTGTTCAATCAGCCATGCGCTGCCGCTTTTCCCCGACTGGCTGTTCACGCGAATGACGGCTTCGTAGCTACAGCCAATATCCTTCGGATCGACCGGCAGATAGGGCATCTGCCAAAGGTCGCCGGCCTTGCGGGCATCAAATCCTTTTTTGATAGCATCCTGATGTGACCCGGAAAACGCGGTATAGGCCAGACTGCCCGCCCAGGGATGGCGAGGGTGGACGGGCAACTGGTTACAGGTTTCCACAACCTCGACAACCTGCTGCATATTGCTGAAGTCCAGCTCGGGTGAGATCCCCTGGCTGTAGAGATTCATGGCCAGCGTCACCAGACAGACATTCCCGGTCCGCTCTCCGTTGCCAAACAGACATCCTTCAACGCGATCGGCGCCCGCCAGCAGGGCCAGCTCTGAGCTTGCCACGCCGGTGCCCCGATCGTTATGCGGATGCACGCTAATACTCACGTCCTTACGGCGCGTGAAGTGGCGGCAAAAATACTCAATCTGATCGGCATAGACGTTAGGGGTATTGACCTCGACCGTGGCGGGCAGGTTGAGAATCATCGGGCGGGCGGTGCCGGGTTGCCAGACATCCGCCACGGCTTCACAAATCTCCAGCGCAAACGCCGGTTCGGTAAAGCAGAATGTCTCGGGTGAGTATTCGTATTGCCAGTGGGTATCCGGCTGCGCGTCACAAAGCTTACGGATCAGCTGCGTTGAGCGCACTGCGAGGGCAATAATTTCAGCCTTCTCCATACCAAACACCAGTTTGCGAAACAGCGGCGCCGTGGCGTTATACAGGTGGATCGTGGCCCGGTGCGCCCCTTTAAGCGATTCAAAGGTTCTGCGGATCAGATCTTCTCTGGCCTGGGTTAAAACCTGAATCGTGACGTCCTCAGGAATTTGCTTTTCCTCAATTAACTGGCGTACGAAGTTGAAATCCGTCTGCGAGGCAGAAGGAAATGCCACTTCAATCTCTTTAAAACCGCAGCTCAGTAGCAGCTCCCAGAACTGCAGTTTTCGCTCGCTGTCCATTGGTTCTGCCAGGGCCTGATTACCGTCCCGCAGATCGGTAGAGAGCCAGCGTGGCGCGTGGGTCAACTGATTCTGCGGCCACTGGCGTTCCGGCAGGGAAATAGGCGGGTGCGGCAGATATTTTTGTGCGGGGTTCTTCAGCATGATGGGCTCCTGTTGTTTGTTAATCATCCTGGCGGCTGTGCTGGGGCGAAGCTTTAGCGAAAGGGACATAAACTATAGATAAATGGACAATGTTGCCTGGTTTATTTATTTTGTGAATGTAAGTGATTTTCTGATTTATATTCTGAATAAAAATCTCGCGGCCGGTGTCTGTTTCCTGTTGTTGCGATTTCTGCATGTTGTTATTTTCGAAATGACATGGTAGTTTTTTGATGTTCTTTATTTGATTCTGATTATCCGGCTGTTAATTTGTCGGAATAGATAATCGCTGTGCCGGTGCGATATTTTAGGCAATCACGTAGTCATTTCATCAGGGAGTGTGTTTGATGTTGCATACTTATTTGTTGGTCGATGGTGCGAGAGCTGCGCAATTTTATGCCCGACAAAATTCAGAGTTTTGTCAGATTATAATTTTTTTTATCAATCAGTTAGGTCGATAAGGTGCCGAAAAAATCCAGAGTCCTGGTGTTCGGTTACGGCTTTGGGGGTTGGTAACGCATATGGTGGAACGGGAAAAAGTCATCCGCTACTTATTTTTATCTTTCTTTCGGCCTTGCTGGATGCGAGTGCAATAAAAAGAGTGCGGTTTTTATTTGTGCCAGAAATAAGACCATTACGCCCAGGGCCACACATTAAAAGAATGCTACAATGATGAATAAACTATTACGTGCTGTCGTACTGTTCGTTTTTTCTCTATTTCCATGTTTAAGTCATGCCGATCCTGAGCTATTAATCGACAGACTCAAAAATAACAGCGAACCGCCGCCGACGGAACAGAGCGAGTCGCTTAAGGCCGAGAACAAACGATTACAGTTGCAATTAAAGAAGGTGGAGCAGCAGCTTAGCGAAGAAAGTCGTCTGCATGAAGCGCAGGTCAGCATGCTCTCATCCCATATTGCGGCATTGCAGAAAAAGGCCATCGCAGGCACGTCGGTGGGCACTGTCGCTGATAAATCAAAGTCTGAACAGCCGCTGGTTAAACAGACTGAGCGTGATAAAGAGCTTTCTCAGTTGCTGGTTAAACTGGCGGATTCGGATCAACGTAGCGGCGGGAAAAATAGCCGTGAGAGTGAGCGTAACAAGCAGCAAAGCGAGCAGTTTGTTGCCCGGGCTGCGCAGGTAAAAGGGGCGGTAAAAGCAGCCAGCGGCGTTATCTATCAGGTCGTGAAAAAGGGAACCGCGCCGGAGGTGACGCAAAACGATGTTATTCGCTTCAGATTTGATGAAAAGCTCAGCAGCGGAAAGGTTCTTTCCGCAGGAGAAATACGCCGTAAACGTGCTGCTGAGCTGCCTGCCGTTATTGGGCTGGGCGTTCCGGGGTTGGGAGTCGGCGGCCAGGTAAAAATCACCGTTCCCTGGCAGCTGGCTTATGGTGAGCAGGGGATCTCTGGCATCATACCTCCGGGTGTGGCTTCTGAAATCACCCTTGAGATACTTAGCCTGAATAAGTAACGACCTAAAAAAAGAGCGCCTTCAATATTGAGGTGCTCTTTGATTTTCACTGCTAGTGCGCGCCGCCGCCACCGCCGCCCGCGCCAAATGGCGGTCGGGCAAACCACACCAGCCCCAGCAGCAGCAGGAACACGCCTGCCGACATCCAGAAAATTTCATTAGCAGAGATGATGAGTCCCTGGTTGGTAATTTGCTGGGCTATCCAGCCAGAGGCCTGCTGTTGCGACATCCCCATCCCTTGCAGCTGGTTATACACTTCCTGCGCGTTAGGATTAAACGGGTTCACTGACTCGGTTAATTGCGCATGGTGCATTGATTCCCGGTTTGTCCAAAGCGTAGTGGTAATCGAGGTACCAATTGAGCCTGCCAGGGTTCGCGCAAAGTTCGACAAACTTGAGGCCGCAGCCAGACGTTCCGGCGGTAATCCGGAGAGCGTAATGGTGGTCAGCGGCATAAAGAAGCAGGCTACCGCAAAGCCCTGGATAAACTGCGGCCAGGCTGAGGCGCCAAAGTCCATTCCCGGTTCGAAGGTGTACGCGCGCCAGTAAAAGCAGACGGCATACATGATAAAGCTGAAGGTCACCAGTCGGCGCATATCCAGCTTATGGGCAAAGCGACCAATAATGGGCGACAGCAGTACCGGGATTACCCCGACAGGCGCGGATGCCAGCCCCGCCCAGGTGGCCGTGTAGCCATAGACCTCCTGCAGGAGCTGCGGCAGCAGAACAATCGCGCCGAAGTAGAGCATGTAGGCAAGGCTGATACACAGGCAGCCGATGGTGAAGTTTCGCGACTTAAAGAGCGATAAATCGACGATCGGGTTATCGTCGGTCAGCTCCCAGACAATCAGGAAACATATCGACACCACTGCCACTACCGTCAGGATGATGATTTCCCGCGAGTTGAACCAGTCCAGCTCCTTACCCTGGTCGAGCATCACCTGCAGGCTACCAATCCCGATGACCAGCAGCGCCAGGCCCACGCCATCAATACGCCGTTGTTCGGTACGGGTTTCACGCCCACGCAACGATTGCAGCGTCAGCGCCACCACCAGAATGCCAATCGGCACGTTGATGAAGAAGATCCAGCCCCAGTGGTAGTTATCGCTGATATACCCGCCCAGTATCGGGCCGCAAATTGGCGCAACGATAACGGTCATCGACCACAGCGCCAGCGCGATAGAACGCTTCGCCGGAGGATAGTTATTCAGCAGCAGACTTTGCGACAACGGGATAAGCGGCCCGGCAACAATCCCCTGAATGACGCGAAAGAAGATAAGCATGCTCAGGCTGTTCGACATGCCGCAGGCCCAGGAGGCAATCGCAAAGGCAATTGTTGACCAGAGGAACAGTTTGACTTCACCGACCCGCTTTGCCAGCCAGCCGGTTATCGGAATCGAGATAGCGTTCGCCACCCCGAAAGAGGTGATAACCCAGGTTCCCTGGCTCAGGGACGAGCCAAGGTTGCCGGCAATAGTCGGGATGGCGACGTTAGCGATGGTGGAGTCCAGCACCTGCATAAAGGTCGCCAGTGAAAGCGCGATGGTCATAATAACCAGTTGCGCGCCTTCCAGCGGTTTTCTCTGTTGCATCTGCACCTCAGATTAACCCGCGTTGGCCTTGATGATCTCTTCGATAAGCCGGTTAGCTGGCTCAAGGTTAAGCTCACGCGCGTTACTTTCGTAAGCCGGGCTAGTGCGAACCTGACTTGCCAGCACCTGACCATCACGCTGAGTGGTATCGACAGTCACCAGAGAAGAGAGACCGATACGCAGCGGATGTTCGCTCAGCTGTTTTTCATCCAGTTCGATACGAACGGGTAAGCGCTGAACCACTTTGATCCAGTTGCCGGTGGCATTCTGCGCAGGCAACAGCGAGAAGGCGCTGCCTGTTCCCATATCCAGACCCACCACTTTGCCGGTGTACTTGACGTCATCGCCGTAAATATCGCTGATGACGGTCGCGCTCTGGCCAATACGCATATGCGCCAGTTGGGTCTCTTTAAAGTTGGCATCTACCCACAAACCGGTTGCCGGAACCACGGCCATCAGGGCAGTAGTCGGACTGATCTGCGCGCCTGGCTGAACGGCTCGACGAGACACATAGCCGGTAATCGGGCTGACGATTTTGGTTCGTTGCAGGGCAAGCCAGGCGTTACGCACTTCTGCTGCCGCTTGTTTTACCGCGGGCTGATCTTCCAGGCAGGTATCCATAATCATCGCCTGATTGGCGTTGTACTGTTGGATAGCGACATCCAGTTGCGCCTGCGCGCTGGTGACGGCATCACGGGCGTGTTGCAGCTCTTCACGGCCAATCAGGTTGGCGCTACCGAGCGGCACGCGACGGTTAAAGTCGGTCTGGGCCTGAGAAAGCGCTGTTTTTTGCAGCTCAATACTGGCCTGAAGTTGCTTACTGTTGATCATTAACTGGCGGGTTTGACGTACGCTGGAGGCCAGAGCCGTCTGCGCTTTTTCAAACGCCTGCTGGGCATCGGTGGCGTCCAGCGTCACCAGTACATCACCCTGTTTCACGAAGTCGGTATTGTCAGCCCAGACTTTGGTCACGCTGCCGGATACCTGCGCCATGATTTGAACCTGATTCCCTGCCACGTACGCATCATCTGTTTCTTCATAATGACGCAGTACCAAAAACCAATAGATCCCATATGCCACGGCAATAACAATAAAGAGCAAGGTCAGCAGAAGAAGGGTACTTTTACGTTTGCCTTTCTTTTTGACCGGTTGCTGCGGGGTTTGACTCTCCGCATTTGCGCTCATGTTTTTCTCCACGATCTTATTTTTTATTATCGGCACTGGCCGACCTGTTTTGTCAGACAGGTTAGCACCGCTTTGCGATGTGCCAGCCTGTCAGCATGCTTTTTATCAATCTGGATGGTCGAGCGAATTCGGCGTTAGCGTAGCGCCTCAAGAATGGCACCGTCTTCGTCCATCTGATCAAGACGTGTAAGGAGCTTACGGGTGATGTTCTCGAGCTGGCCTTTCTCTTCAGGGCTCAGAGAAGACCAGAGTTGATGCAGGCAGTTATGCTGAGGTGGTAACACCTGACGCAGAAATTCGTGACCTTTGTCCGTCAGCTGCAGGTGCAGGCAGCGGCGATCATTGTTGCTTTCACGGCGTTCGATCCAGCCGCGTTTTTCCAGTTCATCAGCAATACGTGTGGCGTTGGTGCGTGAAGATCCCAGCGCACTACTCAGCTCAGAAGGCTGGATACTGTGGTTTTCCTGAGACTCTAACGTTATCAACGCCATAAACAGAGTTTCGTTAATCCCTTGAGCTTTCAGCATCTTATTACGGTTTTCCAGCAGTTTTCCCTGCATGTGCATGCACAGGCGAGTCAGCAGAATTTCCTGGAAAGGGAAATCCTCATAGCGGCTGGCGCGGAATTTTAGCATTTGTTCAATGGGGGTAAACGAACTATCCATTTGGGTATAACCTCATTAATTGCAGTCGATATAGTAACGACAGTGATAAATAAAGTAAATGCATTATTTGGGTGAATACATTTGCTTTACTTATGAAACTGTCAGCAGTTTCCAGGCGATTCCGTAAGCGAAGGCACTGAGTAACGTCGGCACGATAATGCTGCGAGTTTTCCAGAAACTCAGGCCCAGAACAGCGAAGCCAATAACGGTTGGCAGCAGTCGGCGGCTGTCGTGTATCACTTCCGGAGCGGTTGAAACCACCAGCAAAGCACAGATAGAAGCGATGCCGATGGTGTCGAGTAAAACGCCAGTAATGCCACGTCTTGTCGGGCGTGACTGCCCGTCGCGCAGGCGCAAGGGGAGATAGCGGAACAGATAATTAACGGTGCCAACCAGCAGACCAAGGATCAGAACCTCACTACGCATCGGGCGCTCCCTGCCAGAAGGCCTGCACCAGTGCTGTCAGGCAACCGAAAAAAATGCCCGCCAGAATAGCGACAGGGATGGAGAACAGCGTGACGCCCGCCAGCGCGCCTGCCAGCGAAGCGGTGACGCTCAGGCTCTGGTTACCTCTGAAGGAGGCCAGCAGGAAACTCATAAACAAGGCCGGGAGCATAAATCCCAGTGCGGATTCCACCGCCGGGTAACCCTCAAGCAGACCATTGCCCGAGTATGCTCCGAGAAGGGTTCCCGCCACCCAGGAGAGCCATGAGCAAAGGGCTATCCCCAGCATCCAGTTTTCGCTCCAGCGACGATTGTCGCGCACCAGCTTAGCGGTGGCGGCAGCAAAGACTTCGTCGGTAAGGCCAAATGCCCAGAGCGCGGTTTTGGATTTCTGCAACGGTTGTAGAATGCGACTGCGTAAAGAGGGGCCATACAGCACATGACGGACATCCATTGCCATCACGGTGAAAGCGGCTATCCATAACGAACTGCCTGCGGCAAGCATGGCGGTTATGACAAACTGACTGGCGCCTGCGTAAATGATGCAGGAAAAAAAGAGACTCTCAAGCGGGGTAAACCCGAGCCTGGTGGCGTTAAGTCCGAAGGCAAAAGCGACAGGAACGTAACTTAATACGATGGGCAAACTGTCTTTGAAACCTTCCAGAAATGTCGCACAAGAGACGGGAGCTGAGTCCGTTGTTGTGGTTGAACTATCCATAGTCTGTGTGAAATATCACCCACGTTAAAATCACCGGGATAAATAGTATCTTAACCTTAACAGACTCCGGGGCACCTTAACACCCCGGTTTTTTGGTGGCAGCCTGGACGTTGACGCGATTTTATTCTGCGATTTGCTGACGATGATAACCTCGCCACCACACCAGCAGGTTAAGGGCCGCGAAGCTGCCGCCGGCAATACTGACCCCCGTCCAACCCGCGTGCTGCCAGGCTGAAGCGGAAATTAACGATCCCGCCGCCCCCCCAATAAAGTAGCTGGTCATGTAACCGGCCGTCAGGCGGTTGCGTGCGTCAGGTTTCAGACGATAAATCACCGTCTGGTTAGTGATGTGCACGCCCTGTACGGTCAAATCCAGTACCAGGATCCCGACTATCAGCGCCAGTACTGAGTTCTGCCCGAAGCCGATCGCCAGCCAGGAGATAAACAGCAGCGCCAGGGAGACCGTGGTGGTGAGATGCGCTTTGCCTTTGTCTGCCAGGCCGCCAAAAGGTCGGGCGCCGAGCGCGCCTGCTGCACCCACCAGCCCGAAGAGGCCAATCACCCCTTCGGAGAAATTAAAGGGCGGTGAGGAGAGCAGGAAAGCCATTGAAGTCCACAGGATGCTGAAGTTAGCAAAGGAGAGGCAGCCGAGCAAAGCACGGGTGCGCAGCAATTTCTCTTTGGCAAATAAGGTGAAAATGGACGCCAGCAACTGCGGATAGTTCAGATGCGTATCCTGCTTAACCTTCGGTAAGCCGCGCCATAAAGCCAGCGCCATTACCACCATCAATGCGCTGGCGACCCAGTAAACGGTGCGCCAGCCGCCAAGGCTTGCCAGCAATCCGGCAACCGTGCGGGCCAGCAGGATCCCCAGCAGCAGGCCGCTCATAATGGTGCCAATGACTTTACCGCGTTTTTCCGGCGCGGCGAGGGTGGCGGCCAGCGGAACCAGAATTTGGGCGACGACAGAAAAAAGCCCAGTCAGGGCGGTCCCGAGGATCATCATCCACAGTGACGAACTGCTGGCGGTAATCAGCATGCCACCGGCGGCAAGCAGGGTCATGGAGACGATAAGCCGTCGGCGTTCAAACATATCCCCGAGTGGAACCAAAAACAGCAGGCCAGCGGCATAGCCAAGCTGGGCGGCGGTAACAATAAATCCGGCCTGATTCGGTGAGAGCGCAAAGGCGCGTGCAATGGTATCGAGCAGGGGCTGGGCGTAGTAGTTACTGGCAACCGATAACCCGGTGGCAAGCGACATCAGCGCAATCAGCGCCGGGCTAAGTCCTTGATGTGTTTTGGTCATTGTTATCTGAATGATTCGTTAGCTGATTATTTTTACAGGAATCAATAATAACCAATGAAGGGAGGAATGTGAGGGCGATCGCGTGTCGGATAGTGCGGTTAAGAATTTGTGTGGTTTAGGTTTCGTGCGGTTTGATGCCCTCACCCCGGCCCTCTCCCACGGGAGAGGGAGAAAACCATGTGAGGGTGAGGGGAAAGGGCGGCTACCCGTACTCTTACTTCTGTGCTGCCAGGGCGTCTTTCACCCAGGCGTCAAACTGCTGCTGGTGGGCTTTGATCCAGCCATCAACATGGCCCTGGATATCCGCTTCGGAGGCATGACCGGCATGCATCATGGCATTCTGCGCATTGATATCGGCAATCGGCAGCTTCATCTCAGAGAACAGCTTCGCCGCCGCCGGGTTTTTCTCCGCCCAGGCTTTGTTGGCAACGATATGCATGGTGTTCACCGGGAAGCCATAGTTCATGCCGTTAGACAGTTTGGTGTCGATATCTTTTTGTTCACCCGGCAGGGATGAGAACGGCACCTGCAACCAGACCACATCTTTACCCGGCTTGAGCACATCGCTCACCCAGTAAGGCGTCCAGGTGTAATAGAGAACGGGTTTGCCTTCCTTGAAGCGGGTGATGGTGTCCGCCATCATTGCGGCGTAGTTACCCTGGTTATGGACCAGGGTATTACCCAGACCATAAGCCTCAATCTGGTGATTAATCACCGCTTCACAGCCCCAGCCGGGCGTACAACCGGTCAGATCGGCTTTACCATCATTGTTGGTGTCGAACAGTTTGGCTATTTTCGGATCTTTGAGCTGATCGATACTCTTGATGTTGTACTGCTCTGCGGTTTTTTTATCGATCAGATAGCCCTGGGCCGCGCCCGTGACAAAAGTACCCGCGCGATAGAACTTCTGATCGCCACCGGCTGCGGCGTACATATCGTCATGCAGCGGCTTCCAGTTGACGGCGGTGAAGGTCACGTCGCCGGCGGCCATTGAGGTGTAGCCAACGTTGTAGTCCACTTCGCTTGGCTTATTGACGGTATAGCCCAGTTTTTCCAGCGCCCGACTGACCAGCAGGGTCTGGAAGGCTTCTTCAGAGATGGTGCTCTGGAAGGGTTGCACGGTAATGCCTTTGCCGGGCAGATCGGCCGCAATGGCGCTGGTGGAGACAAGGGTAGCAAACGCTGTGGCAAGAAGGATGGTATGTCGCATCGTTGTTATTCCTTAGTTGAAGTCCTTCATACTTCGCGCTGCAGGTGTGTTGACGTCCTCGTTCACCCCAGTCACTTACTTCAGTAAGCTCCCGGGGATTCACTGCGGCGTCGCCTTCCTGCAACGTGAATTATTTTGGGCTAAGAAGTGAGTGTTAATCGTTACTTAATGAACGGGCGCGTGATGAGCCCAAGTGGACCGGAGCTGTACCAGCGGCGATTCCCGCGACTGCGTGCGTCGCGGCCCATCGCCTGCGTCAGGCGGTCGAGGATGATGGCGAGAATAACGATCCCCACACCACCGACGGTTGCCAGTCCCATATCGAGACGGCCTATACCGCGAAGTACCATCTGGCCAAGCCCGCCGACGGCGATCATCGATGCGATCACTACCATGGAGAGGGCAAGCATAAGCGTCTGGTTGATCCCCGCCATAATGGTGGGCATGGCCAGTGGTAGCTGTACTTTAAACAACATCTGACGCGGGCTGGCGCCAAATGAACGTGAGGCTTCAATCAGATCCGCAGGCACCTGATTAATCCCAAGGATTGTCAGACGAACCACCGGCGGCAGGGCGAAGATAATGGTGACCACCACGCCAGGCACGTTACCGATACCAAACAGCATCACAATCGGCACCAGATAGACGAACGCCGGGGTTGTCTGCATGGCGTCGAGCAGTGGGCGGATAATCTTCGCTGCCCGTTGGCTGCGCGCCAGCCAGATCCCAAGCGGCAGGCCGATGATGATGCAAAACAGCAGGGCCGTCAGCACCAGCGCCAGGGTAACCATCGCCTGCGACCAGGCACCGATCGCGCCGATGGCAATCAGAGAGACAAGGGTTGCAACCCCCATTCCGGCACTGCTTATCTGCCAGGCAATCAGCGAGAAGACGATGATGGCAACTGGCGCAGGCATTCCCAGCAACAACTGCTGGAAAGCACTGAGGATGTAATCCACCGGAACCCTGATGCCCTGGAAAACCGGACGGAAGTGGGTCACAACCCAGTCGATGCCGTTGGTGACCCAGCTATCGAGCGGGATCAGGGTTTTATGAAACGGATCCAGAATATTAAAATGCTCGGGCGCAGGTGCTGGCGCATTGGTCAGCCAGTCGGCACCGCCGCCGTCGGTAGGGGCTGGCGCAGCAGATGAGCCCCAGGCATCAGCCGACTGTGCGGCGCTGTCGGTCGCCGGAGCGCTTTCCCATGGATTATTTTGATCAGCCATTGTTTGTCACCTCGCGATCTAAAGCCTGAAGCAGCATCCGTTTAGAGATGATGCCCACGTACTGTTGTTCCTCACCCACCACCGGCACTGCACAAGGCGCCTGGCCGACATGAGAGAGCAACTCGCTGAGCGGCGTTTCCGCCTCCACCGCAAGCGGGGAGTCAATTAACGCCGCATCGATTCCCTGATTCTCAGCAAGCGCCGTCTTCAGGGAGTCGATGGAGACAATACCGACAAATTTATTACCACGTTCAATCACATAACCGTATTCACGGTCTTCATCCTGCAACAGCTTCAACGCAGAACGCGGGCCAAAGCCAGGTGTTTTACGGATCAGACCTACCGGCGTCCGGCGGGCGATATCTTTGGCGCTAAACACCTGGCTAATATCTACGCCGCGGAAGAAGGTGCGCACATAATCATTGGCCGGATTATTCAGTATTTCATCCGGCGTACCGACCTGCACCACCTCGCCATTTTGCATAATGGCAATCCGGTCGCCAATTCGCATGGCTTCGTCCAGGTCGTGGGAAATAAAGACCACGGTGCGTTGATGGCGGGATTGTAATTTCACCAGCTCATCCTGCATCTCGGTACGAATTAATGGATCAAGTGCTGAGAAGGCCTCATCCATTAATAAGATATCGGGATTAATAGCTAATGCGCGCGCCAGACCAACACGCTGGCGCATACCGCCAGAGAGTTCATCCGGGTAAGCATGGGCGTAATTTTCCAGCCCAACCTGACGCAACGCATCCAGCGCTTTTTCCTGGCGCTCACTGGCGTTAGCACCGGCTAATTCCATACCGAAGGCAGTGTTATTTAACACCGTCATATGTGGCATCAGCGCGAATGACTGGAAGACCATCGCTATCTTTTTCCTGCGCACCTCGCGGAGCTCAGCATCTGATATTTTGGCAATATCCACGCCATCAATCAGTACCTGTCCACGGGTGGGTTCAATCAGGCGATTGAGAAGGCGTACCATTGTGGACTTACCCGATCCGGATAATCCCATGATGACAAATATCTCGCCTTCTTCAATGGCCAGACTGGCGTCTTTTACGCCAAGCGATAGCCCTGTTTTTTGCAGAATCTGTTCTTTCGAAAGTCCTTTTTCGATGTATTTGAAAGCGCGCTGTGGATGCTCGCCAAATACTTTATAAAGATTTTTAACTTCTAATTTAATTGCCATGCAATAGTGTTTTTCCTGTTATTTATTTATATCGATAAGTTACCTGAATCGAATAATTGACGAGACATACCCTAACATACTGAGATTCTGTGACAACCCTCAGTGTCTATATCTGAGGGGTTTGACAAATTGCTAATCGTCAGAATTTCCCATGATATAAGGGCTGGGCACGGTTTAAATTTTTATGTGATTTTTCTGCAATGGCCGGAAAATTTAATGAATTATTGCAGTGATTCAGGGAAATATGACCAGCGAATGACGGTGAAAATATTGCCAGAGAGTTGCAGGATCCCCGGCGATTATATTGAGGGTATTTCCGATATTTCCCCTTGATTAATTTGCGTCAGCAGTTGGTGTTTCGCCCAGGCCACTCTGGGCTGGCGCAGTGATGCAGGCATCCAGATAAGGTTGTAGGTGATGGTGGTATTGTCCACCGGGGCTGGGAGCTGCACCAGTTCGCCGCGTTTGAGCTGCTCAGTGCACAGGTACTCCGGTAACACTGTCCAGCCAAACCCTTTGGTCAGCAAGGTTCTGAGGGCGCGCAGATCCTGGCCGACGGCGGCGGGGAGTGTTTCTGTGGGAGCAATGCGATTTTTCGCCATCCAGTTATCAATCAGCGACAGCTCCAGATTGTAGGCGAGCAGCGGCTCCGCGCTCAGTCCCTGGGTTAGCGGGCCGGTGTTTATCAGACGATGAGCAACCGCCGGGCTGGCCACTGCCAGTACGTTGTCGGTATAAATCACGTCACTTTTCAGGCGTGGGTCGGTGACCGGATGAGCTGAAATGCCCAGATCGCAATGTCCTTCCAGCAGCATCTGAATAACCAGCGGGCCATCTCCGGTGTGCATGCGCACCTGCACATCGGCTTCCAGCAGCGGCACCAGTCCTTCGGGCAGTTTTTCCGCCATAAAATCGGCGTGGCCGATTATCTGTAACGTACCGGCAATGCCCGATGAACGTGCGCGCGCGGTAGCCAGCGCCGCTTCTGCGGCATCGAGTTTGTTCCCGATATCGGCAGCAAGCTCATCGGCAGCAGCAGTGGGGGTCACACCCTGGGTCTGGCGCTCAAAAAGCGGTTTTCCTACCGCAGTTTCCAACCCGGAAATATGTTGCGAGACCGCAGGCTGCGTCAGGTGAAGCGCTTTGGCTGCGGAAGTAATGGACCCCTGGCGGTAAACCTCAATAAATGTTCTAAGTCTAATCAACGACATATATGACCCATAAATATATTTATGACCCTGTAAAAATAGCGTTGTTAGTGTCTGAATGCCAGATCTGTCAGGCTTTATTCATCGCAATGAACCCTGGAATTTAACAATGTCAGACACAATAAAAGCGGCGTTACAGGGCCGCCTTGAGACCATGAAAACCGCACAGTTGCAGGCCGGCCCTGCCAGCGCGGCGCTGCGTCAGGATCGCCTGCTGCGTTCGGCAAAACTGATAACGGATAATCATCGGATGATTAGCGAAGCGCTCAGCCAGGATTTCGGCCATCGCAGCGAGTATCAGTCCCTTATCGCGGATATGGCGACGACGGTAACCATGCTGCGTCATTCCGCTGAGAACGTCAGCGAGTGGATGCAGCCGGAGTCCGTTGAGGCGCCATACCCTGGCATGCAGGCGTGGATTGAGCCACAGGCCAAAGGGGTGGTCGGCATTATCAGCCCGTGGAATTTCCCCATCAATCTGGCGTTCGGGCCGCTGGCGGGGGTATTTGCCGCGGGCAATACCGCCATGCTTAAACCCTCTGAGCTGACGCCGCATACTTCAGCCCTGCTGGCGCGTCTGATTGCGCAGTACTTCAGCCCGGATGAGCTGAGCGTGGTGCTGGGGGATGCCGACGTTGGTCAGGCCTTCAGCGGTCTGCCATTCGACCATCTGGTCTTTACCGGTAGCTCCACCGTCGGTAAACACGTGATGCGTGCGGCGGCGGAAAACCTGGTACCCGTCACGCTGGAACTGGGGGGCAAATCGCCGGTGGTTATCGATAAAGATGCTGATATTGCGCAGGCCATCGAGAGAACGCTGACGGTCAAAACCTTTAATGCCGGGCAGATCTGCCTTTCGCCTGATTATCTGCTGGTTGCTGAGGAAAGCGTTCCGGCGGTGGTCGAGGCGGCGAAGGTCTTTATGGCCAACAGCTTCCCCGCCATTCAGGCGAATCCGGACTACACCGCCATCATCAGCCCGCGCCATTTTGAGCGCCTGGTGATGCTGCTCGATGATGCACGGCGCAAAGGGGCCACCCTCATCAGCCTGGCGCCTGAAGGCGAAGCGGTTTTCGATGCGGCCACGCGCAAAATTGCGCCTCATCTGGTGCTCGATGTGAATGACAACATGCTGATCATGCAGGAAGAGATTTTTGGTCCGCTGCTGCCGGTTAAAACCTACACCACCGGTGATGAGGCAATCGCATGGATTAATGCCGGGCCGCGTCCGCTGGCGGCGTATTACTTCGGTAACGATACGGCCCGCCAGGCGCACTTTATCGCCAGTACGACCTCCGGTGCGGTGGTCATTAATGACGTAATGACCCATGCCTCTATCGACAGTCTGCCCTTTGGTGGCGTGGGCGCATCGGGTATGGGGGCGTATCACGGCATCCATGGCTTCAGAAGCTTTAGCCATCACAAACCGATTGTGGTGCAGAGCGCGGAAGGGACGTCAAACCTGAGACTACGCGCGCCTTATCAGGACAAAAAAGCGGCTATTGAGACATTTTTGCAAAGCTGATTCAGACCGCTAACAACATCGACATGATTCGCAGGAGAAAACAATGAAAGTATTAATGGTACTGACATCCCACAGTGAACTGGGTAATACCGGCAACAAAACCGGCTTCTGGCTGGAGGAATTTGCAGCCCCTTATTATGCGTTCAAAGATGCGGGGGCTGAAGTGGTGCTGGTATCTCCGGCGGGCGGCCAGCCGCCGCTGGATCCAAAAAGTGACTTAGCGGATTTCCAGACCGAAATGACGTATCGGTTCAAAGCCGACCCCGCAGCACAATATGCGCTTGCTCACACTTTGAAGCTGGATACAGTGCGTCAGGAAGAGTTTGATACCCTGTTCTATCCGGGTGGTCACGGCCCGCTTTGGGATCTGGCTGAGTCAGCGGACTCAATTGCGCTGATTGAGGCCTTTGAGCGCGCTGACAAACCCATCGGCTTCGTCTGCCACGCCCCTGGCGTGCTGCGCCACGTGAAAGCCGCATCGGGGGAGGCGCTGATCAAAGGCCGCAGAGTGACCGGTTTTACCAACGGTGAAGAGGCCGATGTGGCGTTGACCGACATCGTCCCTTTCCTGATTGAAGATGAGTTTATTGCTCTGGGTGCTGACTACCAGAAGGGTCCGAACTGGGCGCCGTTCATCGTTGAAGACGGAAAACTCATTACCGGCCAGAACCCCGCCAGCTCCGAAGGCGTGGCAAAAGCCTTACTCGCGATACTGCGTTGATAACTCTTCCGGCCATGACGTAAAGGTGCGTAATGGCCGGTTTTTGTAATTCAATCCGGAGATGTGATGAACGCAATTATTGATCTGTTTAATGACCATAAAAGCGAGCGTAGCTTTACTGATAAAGCCATTGATGACGCCACGCTTGAACGTATTATCAGCACGGCCTGGCGGGCGCCGACTTCCGTGCATTCCCAGCAGGTTTCCGTGGTGGTAACGCGCGATGCGCAGATGCGCGCAAAGATTTCTCAGATTGCGGGTGGTCAGCCGTGGATCGCCAAAGCCCCGGTATTCGTCACCTTTGTACTGGATATGCATAAAACCCGGACCGGGATGGCCTTAGCCGGCAATGAGCAGGTGGCGCATCAAAGCATCGAAAGCATTGTTGCAGGGGCGACCGACGTAGGAATTGCGCTGGGCTCGGTGATGGCGGCGGCCCGCTCTGAAGGTCTGAGCATTGTGCCGATTGGCGGCATCCGTCTGAAGCCACTGGAGCTGATCGCGCTGCTGGATTTGCCTGAACATACTTTCCCGGTTGCGGGTGTGGTCATCGGCCACGTCGATGTTCCCTCTCACCATAAGCCGCGTCTGCCGCTCGACACCTTCCGTCACGATGAAACCTACAAGACGGCGGGACTGGAAGAGAAAATTACCCGTTACAACCAGCAAATGACCGAACACTGGCAGGCAACAGGCCGCACCGACGGTGATACCTGGAGCGCAAGCGTCAGCGGTTATTATCAGCATATCTATTTCCCTGACGTACTGCCCGCTATCTTAAAGCAGGGCTTCGGCGTCGATAAATAACCACCGGCGCGCCGTCTTTTTGCAGGCAGAAATCCCTGGAAATGATGCCTGCACGGACAGTCCCCTCGCCCCTGCGGGAGATGGCCGGGGCGAGGGGAAAAATGCCGCTCTGATGGTTATTCCGCGCATCGCCCGGGGGAATGATGTTAAAAATTCCAGTCCTCGTCTTCTGTCTCGACGGCTTTGCCCATCACATAGGATGAACCGGAGCCTGAGAAGAAGTCATGGTTTTCATCGGATCCTGGGGAGAGTGCGGCGAGGATCGTCGGATTTACCGTCGCCATTTCAGCCGGGAACAGCGGCTCATAGCCAAGGTTCATCAGCGCCTTGTTGGCGTTGTAGCACAGGAAAGCTTTTACATCCTCCTCCCAGCCAGAACCGGCGTACAGATCCTCGGTATAGGTTACCTCGTTATCATAGAGATCCATCATCAATTCCAGCGCGAAATTCTTCAGTTCTTCACGCTTCTCATTGCTGATTTTTTCCAGCCCTTTCTGATACTTATATCCAATGTAATAGCCATGTACCGCTTCGTCGCGAATGATTAGACGGATAAGGTCAGCGGTATTGGTCAGCTTGCCGCGACTTGACCAGTGCATCGGTAGCCAGAAGCCGGAATAGAATAAAAATGACTCCAGAAAAACGCTGGCGATTTTCTTTTTCAGCGGATCTTCAGCACGGTAATACTCAAGGATCAGCTGCGCTTTACGCTGCAACGCGCTGTTCTCTTCGCTCCAGGCATAGGCGGCATCCACGTCTTTGGTCTGGCAAAGCGTTGAGAAAATGGAGCTGTACGAACGGGCATGCACCGCCTCCATAAAGCTGACATTCGACAGTACCGCTTCTTCATGCGGCGTCAGGGCATCGGCCATAAGGGTCGGCGCGCCGACGGTATTCTGAATGGTGTCCAGCAATGTCAGCCCGGTAAAGACGCGAATGGTCAGCTGTTGCTCCGCAGGCTCCAGCGTCTGCCAGGCCGGGATATCGTTCGACAGCGGCACCTTCTCCGGCAGCCAGAAATTGCTGGTCAGGCGATTCCAGACCTCAAGATCTTTATCGTCCTGAATTTTGTTCCAGTTAACTGCGCTAACGCGTGACAGTGGTTTCATCCTCTTCTCCTTACAGCGCGCAGGACACGCAGCCCTCAATTTCAGTCCCTTCCAGCGCCAGCTGGCGCAGGCGAATGTAGTACAGCGTTTTGATACCTTTCTTCCACGCATAAATCTGCGCTCTGTTGATATCGCGCGTGGTGGCGGTATCCGGGAAGAACAGCGTCAGCGACAGCCCCTGATCCACATGGCGGGTGGCTTCGGCGTAAGTATCGATAATCTTCTCCGGGCCGATCTCATAGGCGTCCTGGTACATATCCAGGTTTTCGTTGGTCATAAAGGGCGCCGGGTAATAAACGCGCCCGGTTTTGCCTTCCTTGCGAATTTCAATTTTTGACACAATCGGATGAATACTCGATGTGGCATGGTTGATGTATGAAATCGACCCGGTAGGTGGAACCGCCTGCAGGTTCTGGTTATAGATGCCGTGGCGCATCACATTCTCACGTAACTGCTCCCACATATTACGGTCAGGGATTGTGATGCCGCTGCGGGCAAAGAGCGCACGGACTTTCTCTGTTTTCGGCTGCCAGTTCCCTTGCAGGTACTGGTCAAAATACTCACCGCTGGCATAGCGCGACTGCTCGAACCCGGCAAAGCGCTGCTGGCGCTCGCGGGCCATCATCATGGAGGTGTTCAGCGCATGCCAGGTGATGGTGTAGAAATAGAAGTTGGTTAAATCCAGCCCCGCTTCGCTGCCGTAAGCAATGCCTTCGCGCGCCAGATAGCCGTGCAGATTCATCTGCCCAAGGCCGATGGCGTGCGATGCCGCATTGCCTGCTTCCACCGATGGCACCGAACGAATATGGCTCATATTAGAGACGGCGCTTAAGCCGCGCACGGCGGTTTCTACGGTGCGGCCAAAGTCGGGTGAGTCCATGGTGTGGGCGATATTCAGCGACCCGAGATTACAGGAAATATCATGGCCCACCGTGGCGTAATCAAGGTTCTCATCCAGGGTGGAGGCGCTGTTGACCTGCAAAATTTCTGAGCACAGGTTGCTCATATTGATGCGTCCGGCGATGGGGTTAGCGCGATTTACCGTATCTTCAAACATGATATACGGATAGCCGGATTCAAACTGGATCTCCGCCAGCCGCTGGAAGAAATCACGAGCATTAATATACTGTTTGCGCACCCGGTCATCGGCCACCAGTTGCTCATACATCTCGCTGACGGCGATATCGCCAAACGGCTTACCGTACAGACGCTCCACGTCGTAAGGGGAGAAGAGGGCCATTTCGCCATTCTCTTTCGCCAGACGGAAGGTGACATCCGGGATAACCACGCCCAGCGACAGCGTTTTGATGCGAATTTTTTCGTCGGCGTTTTCACGCTTGGTGTCGAGAAAACGCAAAATATCCGGGTGGTGCGCATTCAGATAGACCGCGCCAGCGCCCTGGCGAGCGCCAAGCTGGTTGGCATAGGAGAAGGCATCTTCCAGCATTTTCATCACCGGGATCACCCCTGACGACTGGTTTTCAATGCGCTTAATCGGTGCGCCCGCTTCACGCAGGTTGGAGAGCAGGAACGCCACGCCGCCGCCGCGTTTGGAGAGCTGAAGGGCCGAGTTCACCGAACGACCGATGGACTCCATATTATCTTCAATGCGCAACAGGAAGCAGGAGACCAGCTCGCCGCGCTGCTTCTTACCGCAGTTGAGAAAGGTCGGAGTGGCTGGCTGGAAGCGGCCGGAAAGGATCTCATCCGTTAACTGCCGGGCCAGGAGTTTATCGCCCTGCGCCAGGGTTAATGCCACCATACACACCCGATCCTCAAAATGTTCGAGGTAGCGTTTGCCGTCGAAGGTTTTCAGCGTGTAACTGGTGTAGTACTTCCACGCGCCGAGGAAGGTCTGGAAGCGGAAACCGCTGGCGTGCGCATGGGCAAACAGGTCGACCACGAAAGCGCGGTCATAACGCCCCAGCACGCTTTCGTCGTAATACTCTTCCTGCACCAGATAATTAAGCCGTTCATCCTGACTGGCAAAGGCCACCGTATTGGGCAGCACGTGATTTTTGTAGAACGCCTCTACGGCCTGATGGTCTTTATCGAACTGAATGTGACCTGCTTTATCGTACAGGTTTAGCATGGCATTCAGCGCATGGTAATCGGGCGTGGTTTGCGTCACGCGCTCTGCGGTTGTCGTTGCCAAAATTCGCTCACTCCTTTACGCACGTTTTCAAGATCTTGCTGAGTTCCCATCAGCTCAAAACGATAGAGATATGGCACGCTGCACTTTTGCGCGACCACATCTCCCGCTCGTCCGTAAGCTTCACCAAAGTTACGGTTGCCGGAAGCAATCACCCCGCGGATCAGGGCGCGATTATGCGAGTCGTTAAGAAAGCGGATGACCTGGCGCGGCACTGCGCCTGCTGTACCGCCGCCGCCGTAGCTGGGAACCACCAGAATATAGGGTTCGTCTACCCGGATACGCTCGCGCTCATTAAGAGGAATGCGGATTGCCGGCAAACCCAGACGCTCAATAAACCGCTGAGTGTTTTCCGAGCTACTGGAGAAGTAGACGAGTTGGCTCATGCGCTGGCAACGCGTGGCGCTGACTGCAGACGGTTAATCATATCCGGGCGAAAACCGGACCACTGGGTTTCACCTGCAACGACCACCGGTAACTGACGAAAACCCATCGCACGCAGCTCATCTGCCGCATCCGGAACCAGGTCAACGTTCACCATTTCAAATTCAAAACCACGACTTTCCATTGCTCGTTTGGTGGCGTGGCACTGCACACAGTCGTTTTTTGTGTAAATGGTAATGCGCATGATTCGTATTTCCAGTTAGAATGAAGGAACGGCGCGAAAGGTCGCGTCAGTAGTGTCTTTGTTGCTAACAGGAATACTAGATGTAGTTGATAAAACTTTCAACCACACAAGATATAGGAAATTGAGATTAATTTATCCTGGATGATTAGCGCGGCGGGAAGGGTGTGGCATACCTGTAATTCGTGGCTTTCAGCCAATAAAAACCCCGCACGCCAGCAGCGAACGGGGTTGAAAGAGCGGAAAATCCGTTAGCGGCGAAGGCTAATCAGCGCGCCGAGGATAATACCGACGGCCGCCGCCGCCCCCAGGGTGTGCAGCGGTTTTTCCCGCACAAATGAGCCTGCGCAGCCAACGGCATCACGTGCCGCCTGGTGAACACGCGAGTGTCCGTTCAGACGCGCTCTGGTCTCCCTTAACAGCGTCTGCGCTTTACGTCGCGCGGCATCCGCTTCTTCTTTCGCATCACTGCCAAGAGATTTAAGGACATCTTCCAGGCTATCCGCCAGTTGATGGACGTCATTCTGGATATCCGCAACGCCCTCGTCGACATCTGCGCGATTAGGTCTGTTAAACATCGGAACCTCCTTTGTTTTCGAAGAGAATTTCAGTTTAGACCATATTTCTACCCCGTCAGGACCCGATCGGCCATTTCCCCGCGTTTATGGACTTTTCTGAAAGCAGCGCTAATGCTGAGTAATGTAAGGTTGCGATGCAGTAAAAAGATGACGAGGAAAAAATATGTATTTACGACCCGATGAGGTGGCGCGCGTTCTGGAAAAAGTAGGCTTTAGAATGGATGTGGCGACGACGAAAACCTATGGCTATCGCCGTGGCGACAACTATGTGTATGTGAACCGGGAGGCGCGGATGGGACGCACTGCGCTGGTCATTCACCCTACGCTGAAAGAACGAAGTTTGTCACTGGCGGAACCGGCCTCTGATATCAAAACCAGCGACCACTATCAGAACTTCCCGCTCTGGTTAGGTGGGGATGCGCAGGAGCATTACGGTATTCCACATGGCTTTAGTTCACGCATGGCGCTGGAGCGCTATTTGTCGGGGCTTTTCGACGAAATTCAATAAACAGTGACAGGCCCGGGCCTGTCACCTTCACTCAGGCTTTTGCCTGCTGGTAGCTTACTTTAAACAGGCGACGGCAGTAATCCAGGAAGTAGCCGTACACCGCCCCCATCATCATCGACAGCACAATGTTGGAGCTCACCGCCGCGATAATCTGCTGCCAGTCTGCCCCAACCGTTAACAGGATGGCGACATACACCGGCGACTGAAAGGTGACATAGGCCAGAATATCGGCCAGGTTGCGCATCCAGCTTGCCGGACTGAGCCGACGCGCCTGACGAATAAACGCATCGCGGTAAAAGCCATAAGGCCAGGCAATAATGATGTTAACCGGGATGGCAACCAGGCGAGATGAAAGCGACTGCTCGAAAGTCATTCCGGAGAGGAAAATTTCAATCAGCATGTTCACTACCGAACAATAGACAACCATTGCAAAGGTGTCTGCCACGGCATGGCGCAGGCGGGACTGCGAAGAGAACATGGTACTGCTCCTTGATAAGGCAACTATTTAGCGAATTTAAAACGATTGCCAGCAGTTTGCCGGGCTTCGTTGATTGGCGATAGGTTATCCTTCTGGATATAAACTAACAACTAGCTAATAATTTTTATTTATTCTTAAAAACTGGATAAATAGCTCTGCGATTGTCTGTTTTTTGCGCATTTCATTATTTTAATTGGGATATAAGAAAAATTTACTCAATATCATAATGTTATGGTGATAATGAGCAGGTATGCGCATATCCAATGATCAGCCGTCGGCAGCTTTCAGCCAACTATCCTTTGCTGTTGAGCGTAAAATAACCAGTAGCATTTTTTGTGCTGCAATAAGGTGTTTTGTAGTGTTTAGTTCTGATTTATCGTTTGGTTAGTTATGCGTGATTTGTGCATAAAAAAATATTATGCGTAATGATGGCTGTACGTCAGGTCTGGCGGTGATTGAGAAAGTGTTGTTTTGCGTAAAAGAGGGTAAAAGGCCAGGGTTGAGTGGGTGACGTTACGTACAATGACTATGCTTTAACCTTAGATCCTTTTTTATAATGAGTTCTGTTTTCACCTGCACTGGAGACGTTATGGGCTTTTGGCGAATAGTTTTCACGATCTTGCTGCCTCCACTGGGCGTATTGCTGGGCAAAGGTATTGGCTTTGCTTTTATCCTGAATATCATTCTGACGTTGTGCGGTTATATTCCGGGGTTGATTCATGCCTTCTGGGTGCAAACCCGCGACTAACGTGCAAAAGGCGGCGTCTGTCGCCTTGATATTTTTATAACGTATTGTTAAATACACAAATTTTCTCCATCTTTTTCGTGCAAACTTGTAAAGTTCTTCGTCTCCGGGACGATAAAAAGCAGATGGCAACGATTCTAAGGAGAAGAGATGAGCGTGAAGGATGTCGGTTCTGCGGCCAGTATCAGGGCGATGCCTGCCGCGCGTCAGGATACGGCGCGTGTTTTGACCGGGGTAAAGACCGACCTGCCGGGTTCTGTTGAGGTGAGTTTATCTCAGGAGGCCATAAGCCAGGCCAGCGCCCGGCGTGTTGACCACGAGCCAGAGAGCAGTGAAAACTCGCTATCGAGCGCTTCAACAGCCTCTGAACCCGGCCTTGCCAGCAATTTCTTTAGCGACCCGGCAACGGCGAATGATGCGCCTCGCTTCCTCTCCTTCCTGCAACATGCCACCGTGGCGGCTGATGATATGGCCGACGCGCTGCATCAGGCCCTGATTTCTCCGGCAGAAAAAGGGGATTACACCACCAATGCTATGGATCTTGCCCTCACTCAGGGAAAACTTAACCGGGTGGTGGAGACATACGTCCCGGCGGATTACCAGCAGCAGGCCAGCGATGTTGTCGCGCAGTTTATTGATGAGAAAGCCACCCAGGCAGATCAGCTGGCCAAAGTGGCCTTATCGCAGGCAACCCGACTGGCGCAGAGTCTGGGAAATCGCGAACAGGCCCGCCACCATCAGGACGCTATCGCGCAGCTGACAGACGGAACACACTCTTCGCAGGCTGTTCGCCGTGAAATGCTGGGGATTACCGCAAACTCAGCCGACAGCGATAGCTGGTTTTCATCACTGAGCAACTGGGTGAATGAAAACCGCTTTTTACCTTATACCATCGAGTCCGAAACGCGCCATGTGGCGGCATTGCAGACGCAGTGGCAGGCGTTTGTTGGCAGTTTAAAAACGGGCGACTGACCGCCCGTTACACTTGATAAGCACGCTGGTCTGTCAGCGTTTACCAGGCTTGTGGGTAAGGGCGACGGCGCGGGCAATCCAGGGTTCAAGCAGCTTTGCCACGGCGGCGAAAACCGGCACTACCACCGAATTGCCAAACTGGCGATAGGCCTGGGTGTCTGAAACCGGGATCCTGAACGGCTTTTCCCCCACTTTCTCAAAACCCATCAGTCGCGCGCACTCGCGTGGCGTCAGTCGGCGTGGGCGGCGGTGCTGATTGGCCGGATTGGTAAAATCGGCTTCGCCCAGCGCTTTGTCCCAGCCGCGATCGATGAGAATTTCTGAGCCATCTTTATGGTAACGGGCCGACAGTGTGCGTGCCACGCTGTCTGCCCGCGTTGGGTCCACCAGGCCAAAACCGAAGCCGTTACCCTTTGCAGCATGCTTTTTCGCGTAGTGGTAGAGGTAATCCCATAATTTTGGCGACAGGATGTACTTCTCATCACCGGCGGGCTCCAGCAAATCGCCAAACGCCGGGCGGGATGCGGGATAATAGCGGTCAATATTGCGCAGGGAAAAGTCCTGCCGCAGGTCGAGGTCACGACGAAAACCAACCAGCACAATACGCTCGCGATGCTGGGGGAGGAAATGTTTGCCATCAACGATTTTCGGATCATCTTTGCCGGTTGCTTCGGCATCGGCGACGTCGTACCCCAGTTCATCGAGGGTATTCATAATGACGGTAAAGGTTTTGCCCTGATCGTGGCTTTTCAGGTTCTTGACGTTTTCAAGCACGAAAATAGCCGGGCGCTTGGCTTTGATTATCCGTGCAACATCAAAAAACAGCGTTCCCTGCGCTTCACATTCAAAGCCATGGGCGCGACCGAGAGCATTCTTTTTACTTACCCCCGCGAGGCTGAATGGCTGGCAGGGGAAACCGGCTAACAGGACGTCATGATCCGGGATCTGTTGATCGATGTGGGCATAGGCCTGCGCGTCACTGATTTGCGGTTTGCCGCTCAGCGTGACTTCACGAATATCCTGATTAAACCGGTGGTTGTTTTCATCATTGAACCAGTTAGCCTTGTAGGTTCGCACTGCGTTTTTGTTCCACTCGCTGGTGAACACGCACTGGCCGCCAATGGCTTCAAAACCCTTACGGATGCCGCCGATACCGGCAAAAAGATCGATAAAGCGGAACGCGTAATGCGGATGGTGCGCCGGAGGGGAGCATTTTACGCAACAGGGTAACTTCAGCGCTGGTCAGCGGTGTGGGGGCACTTTTGCCATTCACCCGGCGATTAAGCCTTTCCCGGCTCCATTCGTTCTGACCGAGCAGGCGTAATTTCTCAGCCACATATTTTTGTCCGTAAATTTCAAGCACCCGCTCGAGCAGCTCTTTGTCTTGTTCCCGTTGCCGTTTGTCTTCTGCTTCGGCCTGCACCAACAGTTCTTGCGCGATTGAATCAAATTCCGACATAACGTCTCCATGGGTTACTGCGTGAAAATATATCACTCAATTGACCCAGAGAAGGAGGGAATTGTTGCGGCTGTCAGTGAATGTCCGGGCGATACTCAAAACCGCTTTCAGCCTGGGCATCATTAAAGGTGCTGAGCTTGTGCTTTTTGTTGAACAGGCCGTTGACGACAGAGTGAGGGAACATCTCAATCCCGTTATTGAAGTCTTCGACATTGCGGTTAAAGATACGAATGGCCGCGCCGATGTTCTCCTGCTGCTCACTGATTTCAGCCATCAAATTACGATACAGCTCAGACGCTTTCAGTAACGGATAGTTTTCTGCGACGGCGTACAAGCCACTCAACAACGTCGTGGTGTTGTGATGTGCTTCGGTCAGGGCGTTGTAATCCATCGCGTCGGAGTCCAGGCGTTTAAGAGAGGCTCGCAGCCCGGTAATTTGCGTCATGATGGTCGCTTCATACTCTTTATACTCGGCGGCGATCTTTTCCAGCGCGGGCAGCACGTTGTTTTTCTGCCGCTCCTGCGCCACCACGTCAGCCCAGGCCCTGGCGACGGCGTTCATGCGGCCAACAATGCGGTTATAGATGACAATGACTGAGATAATCAGCAGTGCCACAATGGCAACGGGGAAGAGTAAATCCATTATTGAACGTCCTTTTTAAAGTTATTGTCTGAGTACACCATCAGGGTATGAATAAATGCCACTGCCCGCTGTAATTCCGCGAGCGGAGTGGTTTGGGCAATTTCCGCCATAAACGCCTCCGGCGAGGTGAAATCATAGCGTTGTTCACCTGAAATGACCTTCTTGTTATCGAAGGACATGCATAATCCGGCCTGCTGATTAAATTCCAGATTGAGCGCTTTAAAGTCGTTTGCCGCCTGTTCGCACGCCAGAACCACCGCCGGTTTTAAAAAGCGCGCCGCCGTCATTTCCGACTCCGCTATCACCTTAAACAGACGATTAAACTGGTTGGAAGAGGGTTTATAACGCTCACCTCTAAATCCGCTGATGGCTTTACGGCTGATGGCAAGCTGGCGAATAAAGCGAAAAGGTAGCGCAATGCCGAAACGATCATAGTGATCGTACACTTTGCGGGTTTTGGTATTTCCCTTGCTGTCCGTTTCGCTGACTTCGCGTTCGTCAACATAGTGAAAATGGTAAAAATGGTAAGCAAATTCGTGGGTCTCACCCTGATAATTCCCGGCATAAGCGGCCGATATTTTTCGTGAGTAATTGCCACGCCGGAATTCAAAATAATCGGCAAACAGCTGCTTTTCCAGCCCGGGAAGGTCATCGGTCAGCTCGCGTAACTGGTTGTCGAACAATAATGCACGCAGATACAGACGCTCAGCCGATGCGCGAATACGGGCGCTTTTACGCTACATCCAGACCACAAGCGCCAGGGTACAAAAGCCGGCAATAATAACGATGGGGGTCGCCGACAGACTCCAGCGATAAAAAATGTCGTCGAAAAATATTCCCGCGAGTACAGCAATAAGGCCGGTTGTCAGCGCTAAAACTTTATGCCGGCCATGGTTAAATTTCAGTGGTGCGCCAAAGTCTTTCACCCGTTGAATGACGGCAATCAATTCCTGTTTTGACGATGCCGCCTCAATATCCTTTGCAACCTGCTGTAATAATGCTGACAGGCGTTGGTCATGTTCGGTGACCAGTAGTCCGCCGCCCGTCGTCTGATCTGTCAATGCCATTTATATGCCTGAATCCTTTTAGTGCCTGATAACTGGCTAATTTTAGCAATACTGCCGGTTTCGTCATGATATCAACAGAAAAGACGAATTACCGGTAATTTCACTTAAGTGATGCTTATCCTTGTTTCTCATATTGGTCAGGAGAAAAGGGCAGGACAGGTTTTTTCCGCGAGCGTATTTTGGACATCGGGTACACATTCGATATGACATCTGGAGGCGTGATGAGTTTACGGATTGAGAATGCACAACCTCGGCAGGTTGTGTGCGTTAGAGTGGGTGGGCCATGGAATGAAACTGTCCCTGAGGGATTTCGGGCTATTCTTCCCTGGGCAAAAGAGCAAAGTCTCTCCTATGAAGAAGCGCTGGTGTTCTACTGGGATGACCCGGCGCAAACGCCAGTCGATGTGCTGCGTGCCGACGTTGCCCTGACTATCGACGAAGACACGCCGGTCAATATTGACGGAACCGGGTTCAGAAAAGAGGTTGTGCCTGGCGGTTTGTATGCCGTGTGGCACACCATCGTCAGAGACGGAGCATTTGCGAAAGCCTGGGATGAACTCTATGCCGCCATCAATGCGAGCAGTTATACGCCCGGGCGGGGCGTCTGTTTTGAAAAATATCTCTGTGATGGTGCAAGTGGGAGCTGGGAGATTGAAATCTGGCAATCTGTTGAGGCCAAAATCCCCGCCAGCGCATAAATATTATTCCGGACGGGCACTCATCTGATTGCCCGTAGTGACCTGTTTTTCAGAAAAAACTGAAGCCGTTGGCAATATTTAGCGATGGTCGGACGGTTTGCCCGCTGATATTCCATTGCTGTTGCTCGCGGCAATAAACGTATTATTTCTTCCGCTCCGTCATCTTCTTGTAAAGAAATGCAGTTGTTATAAATAAAAGTTGCTTTACTCGGTTGGATGTGACTAAATGATGCTTCGGTTTGATACGCAGACCTATCTAAAGCATCTCAGTACATCCCCTCATTTTGAAGTGTCATCGTTACCTTTTCTTTTGAGTCCCGATTGTAAGCTCTGATTAATCTGTATTCGGACCCCGTTCGCCTAAGGGCTCAAATGAATTTTTAAAGTAAAAAAATGTCTTCTAAAATGACTGGTATTGTTAAGTGGTTTAATCCTGAGAAAGGGTTTGGTTTTATTTCTCCGAAAGATGGCGGTAAAGATGTCTTTGTGCATTTTTCTGCGATCCAAAGTAATGATTTTCGTACGTTAAACGAGAATCAGGAAGTAGAGTTTTCAGTTGAGAATGGTCCTAAAGGACCTTCAGCTGTGAATGTGGTAGCTCGTTAAGGAGGATTGAGTATGACTATGCATCTTCGTTGTCCTACCTGCCATGGTTCGCAATTTCGCAGTTCACCTTTTGATGTGAGCGAAAACAATCCCCATGGCGCAAAATGTATTTTTTGCAAAAGCAACATGGTCGAAAATGTGAATTTTTGTGCCCCGACTGTTCGTCCCACCATTAAGCTGGCCGAATACTGTCGCTAATATCTGGATAAGCCGTCGGCTTATTTACAGAGCGTAAAACGATAACCACTGGCGTTGGCTGGTGGTTTTTTTATACCTGCGATTTACTGCGGGAAACGGATTACAGACTGGCAATGTGTTAATATCACGGTATAACACACCTCCTTTGGACGTTTAGATGTCCATACGTTTAGAAGGTAATATGCAAACAGAACAAGAAACCGGGCAGATTATACGCACCATGAAAACCCGTCACCTGATTATGCTTTCCCTTGGCGGCGTGATTGGGACAGGGCTATTTTTTAATACGGGTTATATTATTTCAACCACGGGCGCTGCCGGAACGCTGCTGGCCTGGCTGATTGGCGCGCTGGTGGTCTGGCTGGTGATGCAGTGTCTCGGGGAGCTCTCGGTGGCGATGCCGGAGACCGGCGCTTTTCATATCTACGCCAGCCGTTATCCTGGCCAGGCACCGGTTATACCGTGGCATGGCTTTACTGGCTGACCTGGACGGTCGCGCTGGGTTCGAGCTTTACCGCCGCCGTCATCTTCAGGCAGGTAAACCGCTGAGCGCGCTACAGTACCGTGCCCCCTGGTATCCATTGGTGCCGGTGCTCGGCTTCATCCTTTGCCTGGTGGCCTGTGTGGGGCTGGCTTTTGATCCGGGTCAGCGGATTGCTCTTTACTGCGGGTTACCCTTTGTGGCCTTGTGTTATGGTGCTTACTACTTGACCCAATCCCGGTAAACGCAGGAGCCTGAACATGTCGCAGAATAACCCGCTTAGTCATCTTGTTGAAAAGCAGTCTTTTGTGGTGCTGGATGGCGCGATGGCGACGGAGCTGGAAGCGCGCGGATGCAACCTCGCCGATAGTCTGTGGTCTGCCAAAGTGCTGCTGGAAAACCCGGAGCTGGTCCGCGAGGTGCACCTCGACTATTTTCGCGCCGGGGCGCAGGTGGCCATTACCGCCAGCTACCAGGCTACCCCTGCAGGCTTTGCCGCCCGCGGGCTTGACGAGGCGCAGTCTCTGGCGCTGATTGGTAAAAGCGTTGAGCTGGCCCGCAAGGCGCGCGAAGCCTGGATTGCCGAAAACCCTCATGCAGGTACGCTGCTGGTGGCGGGTTCCGTTGGTCCTTATGGCGCTTATCTGGCCGATGGTTCTGAATACCGTGGGGATTATGTACGCAGCCAGGCGGAGTTTATCGCCTTTCACCGACCGCGCGTAGAGGCATTGCTGGATGCCGGCGCCGATCTGCTGGCCTGTGAAACCCTGCCATCCTTTGCTGAGATCCAGGCCCTGGCGGCCCTGATTGTTGACTATCCGCGCGCCCGCGCCTGGTTCTCCTTTACCCTGCGTGACAGCGCGCACTTAAGCGACGGGACGCCGCTGGCTGAGGTAGTTGCCGCCCTCAGGGAAAATCCACAGATCGTGGCGTTGGGGGTTAACTGTATCGCGCTGGAATACACCACCGCCGCGCTTCAGTCGCTGCACCTTCTTACTTCGCTGCCGCTGGTGGTTTATCCGAACTCTGGTGAACACTACGATGCGGTAAGCAAAACCTGGCATCACCATGGCGAACGGTGTGAAAGCCTGGCGGATTATTTACCGCAATGGCTGGAGGCCGGGGCGAAGTTGATTGGCGGCTGCTGCCGGACGACGCCAAAAGATATTGCCGCTCTCTCGGTGGCTAAATAGCCCTGTCAGACTTAGGTATTTACGTAAACCCGCAGAGGCTACCTTCTGCGGGTTTTTCTTTTTGCTTCCCTGGTTATCCCCCTCCTTAAGTAAAATTATCCCGCATAATACCCTCTGCATATTAATGGTAATGAGAATGATCTTGATAATCATTATTGTTAATACATATAATCCTGCGTTAATTTGCAGCAATTAAAAAGCCTGCGACTAAAAAAACAATAATGGATCGTTATGTTTAATACGGAAAAAGTTATCAAAGCACTGCTGCTGGGCGCCGCCTTCGCGCTCACCGCGTGTCAAAGTTCAACCCCGACAACGTCGGCTGCGACCACGACGGAAGCGGCGGAATGTTCCTGCATCCAGGATGCGGCGACGGGGCTCTATCTCACGCCTGCTCAGTTGCTGGCAAGGCTGAGTAACGCGCCGATGGTCATTGTCGGTGAAGAGCATACGAACCTGCATCACCACCACCTTGAGCAATGGTTGCTGGAAAATCTGGCGAAAAAGCGTCCTCAGGGCAGCGTGCTGATGGAGATGATCGACACCAGCCAGCAGGAGGGAGTCAACCGCGTCAAGCAGGCGAGTCTCTCCGGCGCCACGGTGAGCGCATCCCGCGCCGCAGAAACGATGCGCTGGAGCAAAGGCTGGCCGTGGGAGTTGTACCGCGACGTCGTGATGAGCGCAGTCACATCACCTTCGCCACTGCTGGCCGCCAATATTACCCGCGAGCAGGTCAATAAACTGTACAAAAGTCCAATATTCCCGGCGGGCGAACGCACTTCCAGCCCGCAGGTGCATGAAGCTCTGTCGGCCATTATTTATCTGATGCACGACGGTCAAATCGACGGTGAACAGGTGACGGCGATGATGGCGATTCAGCAGCAGCGCGATCGCTTTATGGCCGAGCAACTGCGTAAGGCACCACGCCCGGCGTTGCTGATTGCGGGGGGATATCATGCGGCGAAAGATATTGGCGTACCGCTGCATCTGGCTGATTTGAATGCAGAAAAACCGATCGTGGTGATGCTCACCACCGAAGGAACAAATCTTTCGGTCAGACAGGCTGACTATATCTGGTCGGTTCCGGCGGCAAAATGACGACTCCTCTCAATACGCCATGCGAGACGCCGCGATATGCCAGGGCAGGAGGGGCTGTCGCCAGTGTTTTATTTCACGTCGCACTGGTATTACCCTTTGTTATTCATTTTGCCAACACCCCTTCGCAGGCCATGCCTCCGGCGGTGATGGTGGAATATTCTCCGGAGTTTGAAGTCTCGCTTATTCGCCCTGATTTACCGCCGGGCGTGACTCAGCAACGTAAAGTTGAGGCGATGACCGAAGAGGAGACAGCGCAGAATAAAGAGATGCCAAAGCTGCTGGCGCAGGACGATGCGGAAATTAAGCTGGCGGCGGCAAAGCGGGAACATAAAAGCAAAAAGAAAAATGAAATAAAGAAAAAATCCCAGCGTGAACAGAAAGAAGAGAAGGGCAACTCAACCATCACCAGCCTCGCCGCTCCACCGGTGCAAAGTGCGCAAACTCAGCGCAATGCGGCGCCGCTGGATACGGATTCTGCGCTAATCAGTCAAAGTAAAATAAGCTGGGAGGCGCTGGTCAAAGGCAAAATCAATAAAGTGCGCAACTACCCGGATGATGCGCGACGCCGCCACCGTACCGGAACCGTCATTATCACCTTTAGCGTCAATGAGCGTGGGGAGATCCTCAGCTCGCAGCTTGCTACGCCGTCCGGCACGCTCTCTCTGGACAGGGCGGCAATGATTGCGCTGGACAGCGCGCGCCCACTACCCCCGCCGCCAGGGGAAATACTCAGAAATGGGGTTCATAAAGTCACGCTGCCGGTGGAGTTTGGTCTGTCAAAAACATAATAAATTAACCCGCAGAAATACTGCGGGTAATTATGACCGGGTCAATAATTATTGGTTTTAAAGAGCGTCATTTACATTATTCATTATTTGAATAAAAAGAGCCGATCGCGTTTTACGCCGCTGCGGCCATGACATTCTCAGGTTTTTATTATGGGCAATTTGCTGTCGTTCTTTGCAATAAGAGCGACGGGCAGGGCTGTCCATTTTTGTGCTTAAAATAAAAAAACAGGAATTGATTATGGAAAAATCACATGTGGTCAAAGGGCTGCTGACCGGGCTGCTCATTGTTCACGGTCCGGCTTTCGCCGCAGAAGGGGTTGGGGAGTCGGTCTTCTCTCCGGTCACCGTTACCGATAACCCGCTGGAGGGGAAATATCAGCAAGGTTCATCAGAAGAGACTTACAGCAAGCCTGGGGCATACAGCTCCCGTACGCTGAATAAAAATCTGCAAAGTCTGGATGCTTCCCTGCGCAGTATGGCGGGAACCTATACCCAGGTCGATCCTCTGCAAGGGGCGGTCAGCGTCAATATTCGTGGTATGAACGGCCTGGGCCGCGTGAACACCATGGTGGATGGGGTAACCCAGACCTTTTATGGTATGGCGCCCGCTAACTATCACGCCGGGGCCAACACCGCCGCAGGGGCGCCGCTGGACACCAATTTCCTCGCCGAAGTCGACATCACGCGCGGCAGTAGTGCAGGTGCGCAGGGCGTTAACGCCCTGGCGGGGAGCGCCAATTTCCGCACTATCGGTATTGATGATGTGATTAAAGAGGGGCGGCAAACCGGCGTCCTTTCCCGCTTCTCCGTTGGCGACAACGGTTTGGGGCGCACCGGGATGATTTCCGTTGCCGGTAAGACCGACACCTTTGACAATGGCGGCGCTCTTGGCGCACTGGTGGGGATCAGCGGCAGCCGCACCTATGCAACCTATAAGAACGGCGGCGGACGCAGTAGTAAAGATTTCTTTGGCAGCGATAATGAGTACCTGCGCCAGGAACCTCATTCCGAACTCTACAAAGTTAACTTTAACCCGGACCAGTTTAATAAAATTGAATTCTCCGGGCGTAATTACGCTAATACATTCACGCGCCGGGATATTACCAGCGACGATTACTACCTGCGTTATAACTATGCGCCGCTGAATGAGCTGATCGAGTTTAATGTGCTCGCCAGCACCAGTCGTGGTAATCAGGCCTATAAGCCGGAATCGCTGTACAACTTTGAGAAATCCTCGTCCACCAATAAATCCAATGCGCTGGATATCAGCAATACCAGCCGCTTTAAGATGAGTGAGGATCTGTTTACCGTGTTTCAGTTTGGCGGCAAATTAATGGATACCCGCTATACCCGTAGTTTCACTCAGGCGAGTGACACCGATCGCAATGCCTTTGCCCCCGCGGGCAAACAGAATATCTCGTCGCTATATACCGGGCTGACGCTGAATAAAGATATTTATCAGCTGGATCTGAACCTCAATTACACCCGCAGCAAGCTCGAAGGGCATAAACCAGCCTGTGCCGATAATGAGAAATGTTTCCCTCAGGGAGAGGCCACCCTTCATCTGAACGATAATGCCTTTAACCCGTCGGCGACCTTCTCCGCGCAGGTTACCCCCTGGTTGCAGCCATTCGTCAGCTGGAGCCGTTCCTCCCGTGCGCCGAACGTGCAGGAAGTGTTCTTTGCCAACGAGGGCGGGGCTTCTATGAACCCGTTCCTGAAACCGGAAAAAGCGGAAACCTGGGAAGCGGGCTTTAACGTCAATAAAAAAGGGCTGCTGACCGAGCAGGACACCTTCCATATGAAGGCACTGGCGTATCAGTCCCGTATTAAGGATTACATTACCAGCGAATCCTTTATGCTCTGCTACGACGGCTCACTGTGTAAGGATATAGAGAATTCACAGGATGGCTTTAATGCTAACGTCTATCTCAATAGCCTCTCGCCGGTGACCACCAAAGGCTACGAAATTGAAGCCGGGTACGACGTTGGTTTCGCCTATGTGAATGTCTCCTGGAGCAAGCAGCACACCAATCAGCCAACCTCGATCACCAGCAGCATTTATAACTTTGCCTATGACGATATGAGTGACCTGCCGGACAGCTACGCCACCCTCGACGTGGGCGGTCGCCTGTTCAACCAGAAACTAACCGTCGGCAGCCTGGTGAAATTCACCGGTAAATCCAAACGCCTGAGCACCGAAGGTATCAACACCGATACCAACTCCGTGCCGAAAGAGAGCATGCCGGATATCCCGACCGTTATCGATCTCTACAGCTCCTATGAGATGAGCGATAACGTGACCCTGCGCTTCAGCGTGCAGAACCTCACCAACCGCGACTACTCCGAAGCCCTTAACCGTATGAACCAGAGCCTCGATTACGCCAAAGAAGGCTCGTCAGTGAATACCACGGCGCGCGGGCGTACCTACGTCTTCGGCGGGGAAATTCAGTTCTAAGGCCTGGCCACTACAGGGATGGGGTGTGGCGCCTCATCCCTTTACTTACTCTTAATAGCAGGAATGAAAAATGAATCGCTTCACTCTTTCTAAGCAACTGGGATGCTTGTTAATTGCCGGGCTGTTGTCGACCCAGGCGCTGGCCATCGATCCGCCGCAGCGTGAGCTTTCGCGTTTTGCCCTGAAGACCAACTATCTTCAGGATGCGGATGAAGGTATTTATGAGCTGGCGTTTGATAACGCCAACAAGAAGGTGTTCGCGGCGGTGACCGATCGCGTGAATCGTGAAGCCAACAAAGGCTATTTATACACCTTCAATCCGGACTCATTGAAAATTGAAAAACGCGACGATATGCCGTATCGCGCCTTTTCTCTGGCGATGAATCAGGAAAAACATCAGCTGTATATTGGCCATACGCAGTCTGCTTCTCTGCGCATCAGCATGCTTGATACCACCAGTGGCAAACTGAGCAAAACCAGCGAGAAGCTAAGCTTTAAAGAGGCCAACTCCGCTGATTCACGTTTTGAGCATCTGCGTCATATGGTGTACAGCAAAGATGCTGACACCCTGTTTGTCAGCTACAGCAATATGCTGAAAACCAGCGAGGGTATGAAGCCGCTGCATAAATTGCTGATGCTCGACGGCACGACGCTGGCCTTAAAAGGAGAAGTCAAAGAGGCCTATAAAGGCACGGCTTACGGACTGACCCTCGATGATAAAACACAGAAGATCTACGTTGGCGGCAAAGACTATATCAATGAGATCGATGCCAAAAAGCAGAGCCTGCTGCGCACTATTACCTTAAAAGATCCGCAGCCGCAAATAACCAGCGTGCAGAACCTGGCGGTGGACTCTGATTCTCAGCGCGCGTTTGTGGTGGTCTTTGATCATGACGACAGGGCCGGTACTCATGACGGGCTCTATATCTTTGATCTGCGCGACGGTAAACAACTGGGCTATGTTCATACCGGCGCCGGAACCAACGCGGTGAAATACAACCCGAAATATAACGAGCTGTATGTCACTAACTTTACCAGCGGCACCATCAGCGTAGTGGATGCCACGAAATACAGCGTCACGCGCGAATTCCATATGCCGGTCTACCCGAACCAGATGGCGTTGTCAGAGGATATGGATACCCTGTATGTCGGCATTAAAGAAGGCTTTAACCGCGACTGGGATCCGGATGTGTTTGTTGAAGGGGCAAAAGAACGCATCTTACGTATTGATCTGAAGAAGTCCTGATAGGTTAGTGGTGGTTCTCCTGAATGTTCAGGAGAGCCACCAGGCAATTATTCCTCATCATCTCTCCGCCATGATCGACATCTTTCGGCTACCATCTGTTGATGTCTCCCACACTTTTAGCGCCTTGCATCGCTTGATTTTGCACGCCTGCATTTGACCAGAAAAGTAATTATTTTGTAGTGATAAATTCTGACTTTTTGATTTTTGTGCGATACATAACTCGCATGAATACAAATGGCCAGTTACACATTCGTTTATCTTCCCTTTGTTACACTCCCGCGCAAGTTAACCTGGCGATTCGGTGTACAAAGAGATATTACGGACATAACTATGGCAATGCTGCGTTTTACCCAATTTCTGAAGAGATCGGACAACAGGCTGATCTCTCTGGTGAGAAAGGTCGTTACTGGCCTGGTGGTGATTGCTATTGTCTTTTTTATTGGCCGTATTTACGAGTCGCAACGGGGTCCGGCATTGCAGGTCTGGCATACCTGGAGCGCAGACGAAATGACCGCCAGCGAAATAGCGAATGCGACCTTTGCTGATTACCTTGCACGGGAAAACACGATTTTCCGTGAGCTGAAAAGTCATGTTACTGACAGGCTGAGTGACGACGAAAAAACGCCGCTCAACCGCTTTTACGCCCAAAGCCGGGTTTATCCGCCACAGTTTCAACCGGACTGGAATCGCTCTTTTATTCTGCTGCCGCAAGGCAAACCCCGTGGTGCGGTCGTGCTGCTCCATGGTCTGACGGATTCTCCCTACAGTGTCCATTACATGGCTGAGCAATATCAGCAACAGGGATTTGTCGCCGTGGTGCCTCGCTTGCCGGGGCACGGTACGGCGCCGGGTTCATTAACGGTGGTTGACCGGTCGCAGTGGATTGCGGCCAGCCGACTGGCGGTGCGTGAGGCGTCCAGGCTGGCAGGTCGCGATGCGCCGCTGCATGTTGTGGGTTACTCCAATGGTGGGGCGCTGGCGCTGAAATATGCCCTTGATAGCCTGGACGATAAATCGTTGCGCCAGCCTCAGCAGGTCATCCTGCTGTCTCCGATGATCGGAGTCACTGCCTTTGCCCGTTTTGCCGGGTTGGCCGGGCTGCCCGCCATTTTTCCTGCCTTTTCCCGCGCCGCCTGGCTGAATATCACCCCGGAGTTCAACCCTTATAAATACAATTCGTTTCCGGTTAAGGCGGCACGGCAGTCATGGTTGCTCTCTCAGGAGCTGCAGCAACAGATTGTCGCGGCCGCCAGGCGTCAGCGCCTTGCTGATTTAGCGCCGGTCTTAACCTTCCAGTCGGTGATGGACTCAACCGTCAGCGCCCGGGCGGTGGTGGAGTCGTTCTATCGCTATCTGCCGGATAACGGCAGCGAGCTGGTGGTATTTGATATTAACCAGGCGGCCAGTATGGGCGCGCTTCTGCGCCCGGCAGCTTACTCAGCGCTGGATACATTATTACCGGCAACTCCGCGTCCTTATGCCACCACCGTTATCACGAATGCCGCCGCAGACAGCTATGACACGGTAGCCCGAACCACAATGGCCTTCGGACACAAAGAAACGGTGACGCCACTGCATATTGCCTGGCCTGCGGATATGTATTCGCTGTCGCATGTGGCGGTGCCGTTCCCGTTGACCGACTCGCTGTACGGACGGGATCCGGCGGCCAGAGATCTCTACGGTATTAGCATTGGCACTATTTCGCTGCGTGGTGAAACCTCAACGCTCAGTGTCGGGATGGACACGCTGATGCGTGTGACTTCCAACCCCTTTTTCTCCTGGATGATGGCGCGAACAGGCAGTCATATTGCCTGTAGTGAGCAACCCGATGTGGCGGCCTGCCTGCGGCTTGCTCCTGCTATAAGCCCGGAATAACAAAATCTCTATCTGGTGGCGGGTCTCATCCTGCCGATATTTACACTGCCCAAATTTCTATTCACAAATTCAATGAATAACGGGCGATCTCTTGAAGGAATATATAATGCGTCTTTATCTGCGGATGATGTGGGGAGCGGTGTTAATACTCTCCTCTGCCGCCCATGCTGATTCGAAAATCTACGGTGAAAAACGTATCAGCGAATGGTGGAACTGGTTGAAGAGCGATGTTTCAGAAACCTGGAACCAGCCGCAAAACTACGATCTGTATATGCCGTACCTTAGCTGGCATAACCGTCTGACTTACGACAAAGAGAAGACGGATAACTACAATGAGATGCCCTGGGGCGGCGGCTTCGGTATTTCACGATACAACGAAGAGGGCAACTGGAGCTCTCTGTACGCGATGATGTTCAAGGATTCGCATAATATGTGGCAGCCGATAGTTGGCTACGGCTGGGAGAAAGGCTGGTATCTGGACAGCAATCGCGATTTCCGCCTCGGTCTTGGTTTTACAGCCGGGATCACCGCCCGCGATGACTTTGCCAACTATGTGCCGTTGCCGATTGTGTTACCGCTCTTTTCCGCCAGCTATCGTCGTCTGACGATGCAGTTCACATATATTCCTGGTACCTACAATAACGGTAATGTGCTGTTTGCCTGGGTGCGTTACGGCTTTTAAATCCGCGAGCGGCAGGCAAAATGATTGCCTGCCGTCGTGCGAGTCAGTAAATTCCTCCGTTTTTACCCATCATCCTTTTGGCATTTCCGTACGGTGAAAGCAGGCATAAATCACCGGCAGTACCAGCAGAGTCAGCAGGGTGGCAAAGCCCAGGCCAAACATAATCACCACCGCCATGCTCTGGAAAAAGACATCTGACAACAAAGGCGCCAGACCCAGCACGGTAGTAAACGCTGTCAACAGAATGGGCCGCAGACGCGACGTTGCGGCATAAACAATGGCCTCCTGTTGGGGCTTTTCCTGTTTTTGCTGCTCAATTTCTTCAACCAGCACAATGCCATTTCGGATCAGCATGCCGCTCAGGCTAAGTAAACCGATCAGGGCCATAAATCCGAACGGTATCCCGGTCAGTAAAAAGCCTGTCGTTACGCCAATCAGCGCCAGCGGCACCGTCAGCCAGATAGTGACCACATTCTTTAACGAACTGAACATCAGCACGGTGATCACAAACATCACCAGATAGCCCAGCGGCAGGGTGCTGAACAGCCCTCGCTGCGCTTCGCTGGAGTTTTCTGCATCGCCTCCCCATTCAATGCTGTAGCCGTGGGGCAGAGCCAGCGCATCGATTCGCGGTTTAACCCGAGCCAGAATATCGCCGGCGGTCTGGCCGCTCTGCGGGCTGGGATCGGTCTGAACCGTCAACACGCGGCTGCGATCCCGGCGCAGAATGAGCGGATCTTCCCACTCGAGGCTAAAACGGCTGACCACATTGCTGAGCGGAATGTACTGCTGACGATTCTGGCTCCAGATCAGCACATTATTAAGATGGTTGGCGTCCTGGCGCTCAGCGGCGGGCGGTCGTACAACAACCGGCAACAGGTCTGCCCCTTCGCGGTAGAGTCCGGCGCGGCTACCGGAAAAGTTCATCTCCAGCGCGTTATCGACATCCTGTTTATCCACCCCCAGCTCACGGCCCAGGGCCGGAGAATATTGCGGGCGGATCACCTTGCTGCGGTTTTGCCAGTCGTGTCGCACGCGGTCGGTGGCCGGATCCGCCGTAAGAATATCGCTCACCTGGCTTGCCAGTTGCCTTAGCCGGTCCGGATCGGGGCCTTTGATACGCACTTCAATTGCACTGTCGCCGGAAGGGCCAAACATCACCCGTTTTGTGCTGGCATTAATCTGCGGATAGTGACGCGCAATCCAGGTCTCAACCTCTCCGGCGAGAGCCGAAATACTGCGCGGATCATCCATCCGTACCATTATTTGCGCGTAGTTGCTGTACTGGCGCTGGCCACTGTAAGTGAGGATAAAACGCATGCTGCCCTGACCAACGGTTGCCACCGTGGTGGTGACGCCGGGTCGGCTGTTAATGTCGGTCTCGATCTCACTGGTCAGCTTTTCTGTTGTCGCAATGTCGGTGCCGTAAGGAAGCCAGAGGTCAACAAAGAAAATGGGCGTGTTTGATGAGGGGAAAAAGTTCTGCCGCACCGAGCCGAATCCCCAGATTGCGGCAGCCAGCAGGGCCGCCATCAGAGTCAGGGTGAGTGTTTTACGTCGCAGTAAGGCGCGCAGAATCTGCTGATAGATGCGATAAAAGCGGCCACCGTAAGGGTCGGCATCCTGACTCTTCGCGGGTGATTGCCCTTTAAACAGCCCCCATTTAATCAGCACCGGGGTAATGGTGAGTGCGGAGAACCAGCTCAGCATCAGTGAAATGAGCAGCACCTGGAACAGCGATTTGCAGTACTCCCCCGTTGAGTCCTGAGACAGGCCAATGGGAGCAAAGGCGAGGATCGCGATAATCGTTGCGCCGAGCAGCGGCAGCGCGGAGCGGCGGATCACATGATTGATGGCGGTGAGAAGCGTTGAGCCCCGTTGGCGGGCGATCAGCGCGCCTTCAACGATAACAATCGCGTTATCGACCAGCATACTCAGGGCAATAATCAGCGCCCCCAGCGAAATCCGCTGCAGCTCTATCCCCCACAGGTACATGATAAGCAGCGTACCCAGCACGTTGAGTGCCAGTGAGAGAGCAATAATGATGCCGCTGCGCACGCCCATAAAACAGAGCAACACCCCGACGACGATCGCCAGAGCCATCAAAAAGTTAGTGATAAAACCGTTTACCGAGAGGGCGACTTCCTGAGCCTGGTTGTAGAACAGATCGATGTGGATCCCGGCGGGTTTTTCCGCTGACATCTGATCCAGTCTGGCTTTTAGCGCATCGCCGACGTCAATGACGTTGATCCCGGAAACAAACGAAACGCCCATCGTCACTGCCTGGCGGCCGTTGGCATGATAAATACTGGCAGGGGATTCGCTAAGCCCACGCGAGATTGTGGCGATATCACGTAATCGTGTAGCCGTTCCGCTGCCGTGCGGGCTGACTCACAGCTCGCTCAGTTCATCAATATTGTTAAATTCCCCGGTGGGATGCAGGCGAATCGATTCGCTGCCGGATTTAATGTCACCGGCGTTAGAGACCACGTTTAAACGGCTGAGAATGGCGGAGAGCTGGTTGAGCGTAATGCCCCTGGCGCTCATTTTGGCCAGCGAGATATCGATATTGATCTGCTGGGGGATTGCCCCGCCAATCGCCACTTTGCCGACCCCTGGGATCAGCACCAGTTCGCGGCGCAGTTGTTCGGCGTAACGCACCAGCTCAGGATTGGTAAAGTCATCGCCGGAAATGGCAAAGAAGAAGCCAAATACATCGCCGAAATCGTCATTCACAAAGGGAGCTGCCACGCCGGGCGGGAAAAGCCGGGCGGCATCTCCCACCCGGCGGCGCAGCTCATCCCAGATTTGCGGCAGTTCACGGGAGTGATAGTGCGAGGCAATATTGACGGTAATCTGCGACAGGCCGTTGGATGAAATAGAACTGACATTGTCCAGAGAAGGCAGTTGCTGCAGGGCATTTTCCAGCGGCAGCGTCACTTCCTCCTCGACCTGCTGAGCCGAGGCTCCTGGATAATGGGTCACGATCACCGCGGTTTTGATGGTAAAAGCCGGATCTTCAAGGCGACCGATATTGAGCAGGGCGAAGATGCCGCCGATGCCAAGCAGCAAAATGGTCAGCCAGACGCGGACAGGATTGTTAATAAACTGGCGGGAAATATCCATTACAGGCCTCGCTCGCGGGTCCAGATACGTACGGGTTGCCGGGCATGCAGTTCACTTACTCCGGCGGCCACCACGCGTTCACCCTGATTTAGCCCCTGAGTAATCACCACCCCCTGGCGGGTAACCTGGCCGACGGCGACCTTTCTGTCCTCAAGATAAAGCTGGTCGCCGTCCCCTTTCACCACCCATACGTGAGGTTCATTACGCTGGCTGTTATCAGGATTAAAGACCGCTTCAACCGGCACGACCAGCGCATTGTCGCCTGAACTGGCAGGCAGGTTGCCAGGATTAATGGTGACGGTCCCGCTGACGCCCCCCACCGAAGGGAAATCAGCCGGGCGCGGCATGGTCAGAATAACCTGCCAGGTCAGGGTGCTGCTGTCGCTGCTGCCGGTATGTTCTTTATACTCCGCCGTGAACTGGCGGTCCGGCATGCTGTTTATTGTGACTCGCGGCCGGTATTTCGCGTTGCGAATATCAAGGGCGGTGAACAGGTTTTCCGGAACGTTAAACACCACATCGAGCACGTCGGTGCGTGTCAGGGTGACTACCGGCTGCCCGGCGGCGATAACCTGGTGGTTACGGACCGGGACACTGGCTGCAACGCCGCTGAACGGCGCGGTGAGTGTCATATGTTCCCGCTCTTCGCGGGCGATTTTAAGTGCCGCATTTGCGCTGTCGCGACTGGCACGCTGAACGTCCATCTCAGCCTGTGAAATCGCCTGGCGGCCAGCCAGGGTCTGGAAACGGTCGAACTGGCGCTGGGCAAGCGTTGCCGCGGCCTGTCGTTCGTTTAAGCGCTGCTGCGCTTCCTGCGCATTCAGCCTTGCCAGTATCTGCCCCTGGGTGATATTTGCCGCCCTGGCGGACCTCAAGGGATTCAATTCGTCCGCCGCGCTTAAATGATAAATCGGTGGCGTCCCCGGATTCGATACGAGCGGGGAAAACACGTTGTTGTGTATCGCCAATAGCAGCAACTTCCGAAACTTTTGGAAGGTGCGATTTAATCGGTGGGGTTCAGTGGAGTCCTTATCTGTATTAGCCTTACCTTAGCTGAGCTGTATGATCTCTCTGTAAGACGTATACGATCACTTTTTTCTGGTGAATATTTGCTCTCGATTATTCTATGAATGGCAAAGAATACCCTCATTTTGCACATTATTTACGCTATTCCGGCCA
>NZ_CBFFRJ010000007.1:0-69337 GCF_965644225.1 Phytobacter sp. V91
GACCATCCCGAAACGGCTGGAGCATCTGCGGGGGGCGCTGGAAGCTCTGTTCATAACAAAACGCCCCCGACCATCAAAGCCGAGGGCGGTTAAGATATCAAAAACCCGTTATCCGGTGAAACGCAGTGCCGCTCCGCTTAAGTGAACGGCATTATCCCGATGGGAGGCTTTTGTCGCTTTGGAGATAACTCAACTCAATCAGGCGTTGTAGGCATTTTCGCCATGGCTGTTGACGTCCAGCCCTTCGCGCTCTTGATCTTCTGGCACACGCAGACCCACGGTCATGTCAGCCAGTTTGTAACCGATAAAGGCAACGACACCCGACCACACGATGGTGAGAGCGATACTTTCGAGCTGCACCAACAGCTGGTGACCCATGGTTACGCCTTCTGCATAACCCACACCGCCCAGAGACGTTGCCGCGAAGATACCGGTCATGATGCAACCAACGATACCGCAAACACCGTGGACACCGAACACATCACATGGGTCATCCACACGCAGCCAGCGTTTCAGAGCAGTCACGCCCCACAGACCCGCCAGACCTGCAACGATACCGACGATCAGCGCACCGCCCACACCGACGTAACCACATGCCGGGGTGATACCAACCAGACCTGCAATCGCGCCAGAACATGCGCCCAGCAGAGAAGGTTTACCGCGCAGCGCCCACTCACCAAATACCCAGGAGAGGATAGCGCCCGCCGTTGCAACAACGGTGTTCACGAAAGCCAGCGCAGCGATTTCATTGGCAGCACTTGCAGAACCGGCGTTGAAACCGAACCAGCCAAAGTAGAGGATCGCAGTACCAATAAATACCATCGGCAGGTTGTGCGGTTTGAATGCTTCTTTACCGAAGCCCACACGTTTGCCAATCAGGTATGCACCCACCAGACCTGCAACAGCGGCGTTGATATGAACAACAGTACCGCCCGCAAAGTCCATAGCGCCGTGAGAAGCCAGCAGACCGCCGCCCCAGACCATGTGCGCAATCGGCACATAGGAGAGCGTCATCCACACCACGACAAAGATCAGTACCGCAGAGAAGCGGATACGTTCAGCCAGCGCACCGACGATAAGGCCAACGGTAATCGCCGCGAATGAGCCCTGGAACGCAACGTGGATATACTGGTAGAAGCTACCCATCACCGCCGTCAGTTCGATATTTTTCAGCATCGCCCAGTTAAAGCTACCGAAGAAGCTATTGCCTTCACTGAACGCCAGGGAGTAACCATAAACAACCCACAGGACACAAACCAGTGCGAAGGTAACCGCCACCTGCGTCAGCATGGAGAGTACGTTTTTGCCACGAATCAGACCGCCGTAGAACAGGGCGATACCTGGGATCGTCATGAACAGCACCAGCGCGGTGCAGATCATCATAAAGGCGTTGTCCGCTTTATCAGCGACAGCCGGAGCTGCCATCGCAAGTCCTGGCAGTAATGCCAGTGAGGCAAGACCTGCTTTCAATATTGCTTTCTTCATTTTATTCCCCATCCTTCTCACTGTGTGCAGGTATTACAGTGCCGCTTCGTCGGCTTCGCCGGTACGAATACGAATCACACGTTGCAGCTCAGCAACGAAAATTTTGCCGTCGCCAATTTTTCCGGTGTATGCCGCTTTGCTAATGACATCAATGACTTCATCGAGCTGGTCATCAGCAATGGCCACATCAATCTTCACTTTTGGCAGAAAGTTAACGCTGTACTCTGCACCACGGTACAGTTCAGCATGCCCCTTCTGACGGCCGAAACCTTTCACTTCAGTAACGGTCAACCCTTGAATACCAATTGAAGACAATGCTTCACGAACATCTTCCAGTTTGAATGGCTTAATGACCACGGTAACCAGCTTCATAGATCCCCCTCCAGTCGAAAATCGATAATGGCCGCAGCTAACACGCAGAAGATATTGCAAGGGCTGTGCCAAAAATGAAAATCGGGCAATTTTCAGTCTGTTAAGCCTTGAGATGGGGGTGGGGTTATCACGGGATGAAAACGGGAACTGTTCAGAATGTTCCTGGAAAAGAAAAACGCACCACATTAGTGCATGGTGCGTTAGTTTTTTGCACCAACAGAGATTCCTGTCAGTAGCCTGCCTGATTATGGTGCATCAGGCGATTAGCGATTCTTCTCGCTCGCTGGCCGCCAACTCTTCCCCGGCCAGTTGCAGTTGATACATCTGCCAGTAGCGCCCTTTGGCTTCAAGGAGTTGCTGATGAGTTCCGCGTTCAACGGCCTGACCACGATGCAGTACCAGGATCGTTTCGGCTTCCACAATGGTCGACAAACGGTGGGCAATCACCACAAGCGTGGTATGTTGCCGCACCGCAGCCAGTGCCTGAGAGATAGCCTGTTCGGTACCCGAATCAATGTTGGCGGTCGCTTCATCAAGGATCAGGATTTGCGGCGTCTCAACCAGCACCCGCGCCAGCGCCAGTAACTGCTTCTGACCGACGGAAAGGTTGTTACCCTGCTCGCCAAGGCGTGTATAGATGCCGTCACTCATTTCGCGCGCCAGGTCAGCAAGCTGTACGGCTTCCAGCGCCTGCCAGACCTGCGCTTCGCTAATGTCTCGCCCCAGCGTAACGTTGGCAAAGAAGCTGTCGGCCATGACTACCGGATCCTGCTGAACCATGGCGACGCCCTGGCGCAGCGTGGCATGACTGAGGCTGCTGAGCGGACGACCGTCCAGACGGATCTCCCCTTTCGTGAGTGGGTAATAGCCCATTAGCAGGTTCGCAAGCGTGCTTTTCCCGCTGCCGGTATGCCCAACCAACGCAACAAAACTGCGTGCAGGCACCTTCAGGTTGATATCCTGAAGCACCAGTCGCTCGTCCCGATAAGCAAACGAAAGGTTATCGATATCAATCGCACCGCTGCTCAGGGGCTTATCATCATCGCCGTAGGTCTGGCGCGGGCAATCCATCAATTCAAAGACACGCTCCCCGGCCACCACCGCTTGTTGCAGCATCGATTGCTGAGTGGTGAGCTCAATTAATGGCTCGTTAAGACGCCCCAGGTAACTAATGAAGGCATATAAAACCCCCACCTCCATGGAGCCGGTGGCACTGAAACTGAACAGCATCAGCAACCCGCAAAGGATCAATGTGCTGAACAGGCTCAACAGTGGGCGCAGTAAAAAACCATCGAGGCGCAACGTTTGCATACGCGCCAGATAATGAGAGCGACTCGCCTCCCCCATTCTCTCGCCAAAGCGCCCCTGCTGGCGAAACTGCTGGATAACGCTCATCCCGTTGATGACTTCATTAAAGCCATCGTTAATGTCCGCAAGCCAGGCGCGCATACGTCTGACGATCGGCGTGCTGTAGCGCTGATAAATCAGCATCACAATCAATACCGCCGGGAAAATGGCAACTGCCACCAGCGCCATACGCCAGTCGAGACTAAACATGGCGACCAGCATGGCCCCGATCAGCGCCGCACTGCGTAGCACGGTGGCGACCACCGTCACATACAGGTCACGAATCACCTCCGTGTCGTTAGTGACCCGGGAAATAATCTGCCCGACCGGCTGGGTATCGAAGGCCGCGAGCGGCTGACGCAATGCGGCATCCATCACATCGGTGCGCAATTGCTGTACGACGCCGACAGCCGCCTGATTAAACAGCAGCGACTGGGCGTAATGCAGCCCTGCAGCCAGCACCTGCAGGCCAACATAAGCCACCACCAGGCCGACAACCAGACCCAGCGGCAGATAGCTTTTCGCCACCATATTATCGATAAAGTAGCTGATCAGCGCCGGGCCAGAGACTTCCGCTGCCGCCGCACCCCATAACATCAATACCGCTTTAAGCAGAGGTTTACGCCACGGACTTCCGTAGACCAGCAGCCGCTTTAAGGTTGGCCATAGTTGCCCAAAATTACGCATGACCGGCCTCCTCTGGCGCATCATCCAGCGCCGCTTCCAGCTGTTGATAACGGTACATATCGCGATACCAGCCGGGCTGACGGGCCAGTAGCTCGTGCTGCCCGCGCTGGGCAAGATGCCCGTGCTGCAGCACCAGAATTTCGCTGGCCTCAGTCAGGGCTGACAGCCGATGCGCGCTGATAATCACCGTGCGACCTTCTCCCCACTGACGCAGGTTATGCAGAATTTGATGCTCAGTGCGTCCGTCAACGGCGGAAAGCGCATCATCGAGCAGCAGAATTTCGGCATTGAGCAGGAGGGCCCGGGCAATAGAAATTCGTTGCTTTTGCCCACCGGAAAGCATCACACCACGCTCGCCCACCGCGGTCTCGTAACCCTGCGGCAGGCGCAAAATATCGTCATGCACGCTGGCAAGTCTGGCCGCGTGCTCAATCTCCTGCTGAGTCGCACCGGGTTTACCCAGCGCAATATTGCTGGCGACAGTATCAGAGAACAGGAACGGAGTCTGATTAACCACCGCCAGGCGGCTGCGCCAGTCATCCAGCTTAAGCTGTCTCAGTGCCATATTGTGGAAGCGTATATCCCCCTCTTCCACATCGAAATGGCGCTGAATCAACGCCAGTAAGGTACTTTTTCCGGCCCCCGTCGGCCCGCAAATCCCCAGCATTTGACCCGGTTTGAGGATGACATTGATATTATTCAGCACCGGGTGTGTCGTTTGCGGCCAGCTAAACTGGCGAATGGCAATCTCCAGCGTGCCGCGCCCGGCGGGTACGGGTTCGGTGCCGTCACTCACCACCGGCGCTTCTGCCAGCAGGTCGCGAATACGGGAATAAGCCGCACTGCCACGCTCAACGATGTTGAACATCCAGGCCAGAGCTAACATCGGCCAAATCATCAATCCCAGATACATCATAAAGCTGGTCAGTTGCCCGAGCGTCAGCGAGCCCTGCACCACCATCCAGCTCCCGCCGCCGATTGCCAGCAGGTTGGCCATTCCGATGGCAATATAGATAGTGGGATCAAAACGGGCATCAACGCGCGCCACACGCATATTTTTCGCCCCCGTGTCCGCAGCTTCACCGGCAAATAGCCTTGACTGCCGATCTTCCAGGCCAAAGGCTTTGATCATCCGAATGCTGGTCATGCTCTCCTGGGTACGATCATTCAATGCGGAGAAAGCGGCCTGCGCCAGTTTGAAGCGCTGATGCAGCTGATCGCCATAACGCTTGATCACCAGCGCCATAATCGGCATCGGTAGCAGCGACAATAAGGTGAGCTGCCAGCTGATTTGCGTCGACATCACAACCAGCACCACACATCCCATCACCAGCGAGTCCACCAGGGTCAGCACCCCTTCACCGGCAGCAAAGACCACGCGATCCACATCGTTGGTGGCCCTGGCCATGAGATCGCCGGTACGATGCCGCAAATAGAACTCCGGATGCTGGCGGCTTAACTGACGATAAAAGTCTTCTCGCAGTTCAACGGCGAGTTGATAAGAGGCACCAAACAGCCAGACACGCCAGACATAGCGCAACAGATAGGTGACAATAGCGATCAACACCAGCAGACCGATCCACATCAGTAACTGTGAGGCGGTATAGTGCTGTCGGGTGACGCCATCAACAAGGATCCCCACCACTTTGGGCGGAACGAGTTGCAAAATGGCAATGATGATAAGCAAGCCAACGGCACCGAGATAGCGTCGCCATTCCCGGCGAAAATACCAGCTTAACTGAGCAAATAATCGCACGCGGTAACATCCTGAACGTGATTTTTCCGGCCACCGCCGGGAGGGTTATTCAATGGGTAAAGCCGTGGTGTATTTAATCTGCTCCATGGCGAAACTCGACGTCACATCTGAAAGCCCGGGCACACTGTTGACCAGCTTCTTATAGAAATCATCGTATCGTTTCATGTCGGCTACCTGAACGCGTAGCAGGTAGTCATACTCACCCGCCATACGCCAGAACCCAAGCACTTCCGGCATTTCCGTCACCACGGCGGTGAAGCGCGAGTACCAGTCACTGCTATGGTGCTGGGTCTTGATCAGCACAAATGCGGTCAGGCTTAGCCCGAGTTTTTCCGCATCCAGCATCGCCACGCGCGCCAGAAGAATACCGTCATCTTCCAGCCGTTTTAACCGTTTCCAGCATGGCGTGGTGGTCAGATTAACGGCATCCGCCAGCGCCTGCAAAGAGAGCGAGCAGTCCCGTTGCAGTAATGAAAGCAACTTTCGGTCAATTTTATCTATCATTACGACCTCATAGAGAAAATTTTTCTCCCTGCATTCTATTCCAAAGGCAAAATGGCAACAATTTTTTCTGCGCTTTGTTCTATTCTGGGCACAAAATGACAAATGGAAAAGATGCATGAACAGTGACTGGGTTAAACACGCAATTAGCGAAATCAATGCCGATTATCAGCGCTCGGCAGATACCCATCTGATTCGCCTCACGCTCCCGGCATTCAAGGGCATTGAGCTCTATTTAAAAGATGAAAGCACCCATCCTACCGGCAGCCTGAAGCACCGCCTGGCACGCTCGCTGTTTCTCTATGGTCTGTGCAATGGCTGGATTAAAGAAGGCACCACCATCATTGAGGCCTCCTCGGGTTCCACTGCGGTGTCGGAAGCGTATTTCGCCCGCTTACTGGGTTTGCCGTTTATCGCGGTGATGCCACGCTATACGGCAAAACGAAAAATCGAGCAGATTGAGTTTTACGGCGGACGTTGCCATTTTGTCGACAGCGCCTGCGAAATCTATGAAGTCTCAGAGAGGCTGGCCCGCGACCTGAATGGTCACTATATGGATCAGTTTACTTTTGCCGAACGCGCCACCGACTGGCGGGGAAATAACAATATTGCCGACAGTATTTTCCGCCAGATGAAAAATGAGCCGCATCCGGTACCTGAGTGCATTGTGATGAGCGCCGGCACCGGGGGCACTTCTGCCACCATTGGCCGCTACATTCGCTGCCAGGGCTACGACACCCGCTTAATGGTGGTTGATCCTGAAAATTCGGTATTTATGGATTTCTGGCAAACCCGCAACGCAGAACTGCGCTCCGCCACTGGCAGTAAAATAGAGGGTATCGGGCGGCCCCGCGTTGAGCCCTCTTTTATTCCAGATGTGGTCGATGAAATACTGCGCGTGCCGGATGCGGCGAGCGTGGCCACGGCCCTGTGGCTGGAAAGCCAGCTGGGCCGCAAAGTCGGCGCCTCGACCGGAACCAATATGTGGGGTGCGCTGAACATGGCTGCTCGCATGCGCGAACAGGGTCGTACCGGCTCGATTGTGACCCTGTTGTGCGACAGCGGGGAACGCTATCTCGAAACCTACTACGATGCGCAGTGGGTCGGGAACAATATTGGTGATATCCGCCCCTGGCAGGACAGGATTAGCCAACTGATGAAATAAAAAAAGCCAGACGTAGTGTTGTGTCTGGCTTGCTGGAAAAATCTCGTCATTCGGGGGAATAAGGAAGATGTGGTGTATCCAGCCAATGCGTTAAATAATGGGATACCGCCTGATTACGGCAGTGTCCGATAACCGGTAAATCGGGCAGTGCGGCGCGCAGTTGCGGCATCGCATTGCCCATAATCAGCCCACGCCCGACGCTCGCCAGCATCTCTGCGTCATTCATCGCATCACCAAACGCCATACAATCCTGCAACTGCACGTTCAGCAATCCACTGAGCAGGGTCAGCGCTGCGCCTTTATTGCATCCGACGGGCAGGACTTCCAGACAGAAAAATGCGGAGAAACAGAGGTGCGCCCGCTCACCCAGCACCTCATTGAGCTGGATACGCAAGCGGCAAAGGTCGTCATGTTCACCTACAAAGCAGACTTTGGTTACCTCATGGGCAGGTAAGCGTTTCAGATCGATAAGCTGATAGGTGAAGCCGCTGTACAGATGTTCATTCATCGCATCAGGAATGGGCTTGTTGGTCAGCCAGCCTGAGTCATTAAACGCGTGGATACTGGCCTGAGTGTCCCATTTGCTGTGCAGCACCAGCTCAGCCACTTCCGGTTCGAGATCCTGACGATGTAACAACTCGCCGTCGAGTGAGTGAACACGCGTGCCGTTACCGGTTATCAGAAACGCATCAAGTGAAATTGCGCTGACGATTTTACGCATTTCCAGCGCATGCCGGCCCGTCGCAAACGTCAGGGTAATATCGCGCTCCCGCAGGCGGCGCAGGGTCGTCAGGGTCTGCTCTCCTAAACGGTGATCGGGCATGAGCAATGTGCCATCCATATCAAAAGCAGCCAGCCGGGCCATATTCGTCTCCAGAGTTTATCGCGTCATATTGCGCAAAAGTATTGCCTGATATATACGGAAGTAATAGTGAGAAGATGGATAAAATTGTTCCGGGTTTATAGCCAAAATAATGCGGGTTGCATCGCGACGGAATGCGAAGCCAACAAAGAGGCAACCAGGAGTATGACGGATATATGCGACAACTTAACCGACTCAATCAGTATCAGCGCTTATGGCAGATTTCAGCAGGCGCCCCTCAGCAGGTCAGCGTGGCCTGTCTCGCCGCAGATTGTTATTGCAGCGAACGCCATATGCGCACCCTGCTGCGTCAGATGCAGGCGAGCGGCTGGCTTCGCTGGCACTCACAATCCGGCCGTGGAAAACGGGGGGATTTGCAGTTTTTACGCTCGCCGGAATCGTTACGTCAGCAGATGATGGAAGAGGCGCTGAACACCGGGCAGCAGCACAACGCGCTGGCCCTGGCGCAGCTTGCCCCGGAAGATTTACGCGTATTGTTAAATCCGTTTTTGGGAGGTTCATGGCAGAACGACACGCCGACATTGCGCATTCCTTATTATCGCTCGCTTGAACCACTGCATCCCGGCTTTCTGGCCGGTCGCGCTGAACAGCATCTGGCAGGGCAGATTTTCTCCGGCCTGACGCGCTTCGTCAGTGAAAGCTTTTTGCCTCAGGGGGATTTAGCCCACCACTGGGATATCAGCGACGACAAGCTGTGCTGGCGGTTCCATATTCGCCCAACCTTACACTGGCACAACGGCGATCCGGTTGATACCCGCCAGTTGCAACAACGATTTATGATGTTGTTTGAGCTGCCCGCGCTGCGCACCCTGTTTGCCAGCGTCAATTCAGTAGAGGCGACCCACTCCCATTGCCTGACCTTCAGGTTGCATCATCCGGATTTCTGGCTGGCGCACCGCCTTGCCAGTTACCCCTGCCTGCTGGCGCATCCGCTCTCCCCGATGTCAGGAACCGGGCCGTTTCAGCTGGTGTCGTTCAGCAAAGAGCTGGTGCGCCTCGAAAGTCACGAGCATTACCATCTGAATCACCCGTTTTTGAAAGCCGTTGAGTACTGGATAACGCCGCTGCTGTTTGAACAGGATCTGGGCACCAGTTGCCGCCATCCGGTACAAATCGCAATTGGTAAAGCGGATGAACTGGTTGACCTGAAGCCGGTGAGCAGCAGCACCAGCCTGGGCTTTTGTTATCTCACACAGCGCCCTGATGCGAAGCTGAGTCCGGCACAGTCACGACGGCTGGTGCAGATTATTCATCAGACCACGCTCTTACAAACCCTGCCTCTGGATGAGGATCTGATCACCCCCAGCAAGGCATTAATTCCCGGCTGGACTATCCCCCATTGGCCGCCGCAAGCGTCGATCCCTTTGCCTCCCGCCTTAACGCTGGTTTATCACCTGCCGGCAGAGTTACACGCCATGGCGCAGCAGTTGAAACGCTATCTGGCGACCCAGGGCTGTGAACTGACGGTTATTTTTCATGATGCCAAAACCTGGGAAGGCTGCGAAGCCTTGAGCAAGGCCGACTTAATGATGGGCGACAGGCTGATCGGAGAAGCACCGGAGTACGCCCTTGAGCAATGGTTGCGCAGCGATCCCCTGTGGCCGAATGCACTGAGCGCCCGGCAATTTACCCACCTGCAGGCGACGCTCGATGCGGTGCAAAGCCTGGAAAATGAACAGATCCGAATTCTCGCCCTGAAGGACGTGTTCAGTCGCCTGATGGATGAGGGCATCCTCACCCCTTTGTTTAATTATCAATATCGAATCAGCGCGCCGCCGGGCGTTGAGGGCATTGCGTTAAACACTCGCGGCTGGTTTGATTTCACCCGGGCCTGGCTGCCGCCGCCCACACCGTGAAGAAGCTGGTCGGGGCACTCCGCTCGCGTTACCATACTGGTTTATTACTGAATCCGGGAAGAATTATGAAACGTGCCGTTGTCGTGTTTAGTGGCGGGCAAGACTCCACGACCTGTCTGGTCCAGGCGTTGCAGCAATACGATGAGGTGCATTGCGTCACCTTCGATTACGGCCAGCGTCACCGTGCCGAAATTGATGTCGCTCGCGAACTGGCACTGGCGTTAGGTGCGCGTGCCCACAAAGTACTGGATGTCACCCTGTTAAACGAGCTTGCGGTCAGCAGCCTGACCCGTGACAGTATTCCGGTCCCGGATTACCAGCCTGATGCCAGCGGCATCCCCAATACTTTTGTTCCGGGTCGCAATATTCTGTTCTTAACCCTGAGCGCTATTTATGCGTATCAGGTTCAGGCGCAAGCGGTGATTACCGGGGTGTGTGAGACGGATTTCTCAGGCTACCCGGACTGCCGTGATGAGTTTGTCAAAGCGCTCAATCATGCTGTAAGCCTCGGCATGGCAAAAGATATTCGCTTCGAAACGCCGCTGATGTGGCTGAACAAAGCCGAAACCTGGGCGCTGGCGGATTACTGGGGCAAACTTGATCTGGTGCGCAGCGAAACCCTGACCTGCTATAACGGCGTCAAAGGTGACGGTTGTGGGCAGTGCGCCGCCTGTAATCTCCGTGCCAAGGGTCTGAATCTCTACCTGGCGGACAAACCGGCGGTGATGGCGGTCATGAAACAAAAAACCGGCCTGAAATAAGCCGAATTCCCCGGTGGCGTTTTGCCTGCCGGGGATTCTCCAGCCAACGAATCCAGAGGATCGTTACATCTCTTCGCGGATCATCTCTTCCAGTTTGATCCGCAGTTCCCCCTCAAGAGAGAGTGCCTTCTGGGTTTTAAGATCGATACATACGAAGGTCACCAGCGCATCCGCCACTACCTCACCCTGCGGATCTAAAGTCACCACCTGACTGAGCACGCCGCTTCTGCCATTAATCTGCTTAACATGACTGGTCACCGTCAGGCGATCGCCCAGTACCGCCGGACGACGGTAGTTAATATTGATATTAACGACGACAAACGCGATGTTATTCGCCGTCATCCATTGAAAGTTTTCGTTGTTTTCCAGCCCATCCCACCGCGCCTCTTCGAGAAATTCAAGATAGCGGGCATTGTTAACATGTTGGTAGACATCAAGGTGGAAACCACGAACTTTAATCTGAGTCTGCATAGCGCTTTTGCCTTTACTTTTGTTATAGGAACAGAGGTCATAACTGGTATGACCTCTTTAGCATGGCAAAAAATGGCGACTACGCAAGGAAGAAATTCAGAGCGTGAGATGGCTCATATTACGCTCTACCAGCGCGTTACCCATTCCAGGAACCTGTTTTAAATCCTCCACGCTTTTAAACGGGCCGTACTCTTCGCGGTAACTAATAATCGCCTGCGCTTTTTTCAGACCGACGCCGTTTAACACCCGGGCCAAATCTTCCGCACTCCCGGTATTAATACTGACCCGACTGCCGCCATCATCGTCAGTGCTCTTAACGGCATCCAGTTTTTTGCTTTGTACTGAAGCTGACGTCTCTGCTTTGGTCTGGCTGGCCTGGGCTTTGGCCCCTGTCTCTGCTGCTGCCTGCGCATTTTGCCCGATTGCGGCTCCCGCGAGCGTCAGGGTCATTAAGAGTACTTTGATTCCACGTTTGATACTGTTTCTCCTTGTTGTTCACAGTAAAGGCACGATAAACGGCGCAAGGAGCCTGAACAAACGGCAACAAACAGAAATGGAAAAGGCCGCGAAAGCGGCCTTTGAGTTTGCACTGAATTACAAATTTTGTGGGAAGCGGCTCGTTATTGCTGCTGATCAATCTGGTTGCCCAGCTTGATTTTGGCTTCTTTACGCAGGTTGCTCATCAGGGCTTCGAAGGCGATCTGCGCGTTGTTCTGGGTAATCCCCTGAACCATCGCTTTTTTCTGCTCTTCCGGCATGGTACCCGCTTTCACTTCATCCAGCGCCAGCACCACCACGTTACCCTGCATATCATTCGCCACACCATAACCCGGTTTGTCTTTCGCCGGTAATGGCAGGGAGAACGCCGCCTGACTCACCGGATCCTGTCCGGTACGCGTCAGCGTTTTCGCGTCGCCGAAGCTCAGGCCAGCGGCTTTCATGGCCTCATCACCTTTACCTTCTTTCAGCTCAGCAATCAGCTTGTCAGCATCCAGTTTGGCCTGCTGCTGGGCTTTATTGTGTTTAACAATATCGCTGACCTCGGTTTTCACTTCGGCAAGAGATTTGGTCGCTTCAGGTTTGTGCTCGCTGATACGCAACACAAATGCACGATCGCCATCGACGGTAATGATATCGGAGTTGCTGCCTGGCGCGCCGTTTGGCCCTACCAGTCCGCCTTCAAAAATAGCATCAGCAACGGGTTTGAAATTCAGCTCTTCCGGCAGGCTGTTACGCGCAAACCAGCCTGTCTCAACGGCTTTAGCACCTGCGGCCTGTTCAGCGCCCGCCAGGGTTTCGTTGTCATTGCTGGCAGCTTCACTGACTTTCTGCTGCAACGCATACCATGCATCCAGCGCTTTTTCCTGTTTCACTTTTGCAGCGATTTCATCATGCACATCAGCAAGCGGCTTCGCTTTTGCAGGCTGAATATCGTCAAGACGGGCAACCAGGAAACCGACCGAAGATTTGATGACGCCAGAAAGCTGACCTTTGTCTTTCAGGCCTGCATTTTTCAACTCATCCGGAGTGGTGGATGCTTCCAGCCAGCCCATATCACCGCCGTTGCGGGCAGAAATAATATCGGCAGATTTGGCTTTCGCCAGCGCCGCAAAATCACCGCCTTTGTTCAGCTCTTCCAGAATCGCTTTTGCTTCATCTTCAGTTTTGGTCTGAATCACACTGTAGCGGTTACGCTGCGGCTGAGTGAACTGATCCTGATGTTGATCGTAGTAAGCCTGAATATCTGCATCGCTGGCTTCAGACTGCATCGCCGCCGCATCAAGTTTGATGTAGCTGACACGGAACTGCTCAGGCGTCACGAAACGACCTTTGTTTTGCTCGTAGAAAGCGGCCGCTTCTTCATCGCTCACGGTCTGCGTGGCAGCCAGTTTATTAACGTCAATCACGGCCTGACGAACGACACGCTGCTGAGCAACCAGTTCAGCCAGCTCGTCAGTTTCGCCTTTCAGCATAAAATCCGTTCCGGCAACAGCATTAATCAGCTGTTGGGAAATAAGCTGGTTACGCAGCGCCTGCGCGTATTGATCCGCGCTCATCCCCATCTGGTTAACGATGCCGTTAAAGCGCGCATTATCGAATTTGCCGTTCGACTGGAAAGCCTGGGTGGCAAAAATCGCACTTTTAACCTGCTCGTCGCTGATACCAAGATGCAGTTGTCTGGCGTATTGATCGAGCAGCGCTTCATCGATAAGGCGATTGAGCACCTGCTGACGCATAGACTTGATGTAGTTTTCGTTGGCGGCAAGTTCAGAGAACTGCTCACCCAGCTGCTGCTGCATGCGGTTACGTTCGCTGGCAACGGCATTCTCAAATTGCCCACGACTGATTTCCTGGTCGTTTACCTTTGCGGCATAGGAATCGCTACCGCCAATGAGATAGCCGCTAACGCCAGTCAAAATAAACGACACGATAATGATGCCGAAGATGATCTTGAGCACGATGCTGTTTGCTGCCGTGCGTAAATTGTCCATCATGGTGTAACAACACTCCGCTGTAGGTGACTGTAGACCTCGCGCAGTCACTCAGTTTCCCGACGCTGCGTACAAAGATGTATTTTGACAAGAAAAGGGGTCAATTGTCAGCCCGGAACACGCAGAAACTCAGATAAAGATGGCTGAACAAACAAAAAAAGGCACATCTTTCGATGCGCCCTTGTTCTTTTTCACTTTCCGCAACGGAAAATGATCAGTTTACCGCGTCTTTCAGTGCCTTGCCTGCGCGGAAGCCAGGAACTTTAGCTGCGGCGATGGTGATCTCTTTGCCAGTCTGAGGGTTGCGACCTGTACGCGCAGCACGCTCTTTAACAGCGAAGGTACCAAAACCTACCAGCGCTACGTCGTCCCCGGCTTGCAGAGATTCAGTAACCGAAGCAATTAAAGCATCTAACGCACGTCCAGCTGCCGCTTTAGAGATATCGGCCCCTGCGGCAATCTTGTCTATCAGTTGAGATTTATTCACTCTTCTCTTCCTCTCTTTATAATTTATATCGCACATGCATCCTTCACAGTGCGACCGCGCAGCAGTTATATCAGGCCTGTCATGCCCTTACAACACCCGTTGTTGATGGATAACACACCAGCAATCTAAATTAGCTATACAAAAAAAGGCTGGCAAGTAAGAAATGCCTTATCAGCCTTGTTTTTATCAGCGCTCTTTGCGCGGGGTCACTATTTTGCCGTTACAACCTGCATCCCAAAGGGTTCATTCTGCAGTGCAAGTGCCAGAACTTCGTCGATGCGCTTCACCGGATGAATATCCAGGTCAGCGATAACGTTATCCGGAATTTCCTCAAGATCGCGTTTGTTCTCAAAAGGAATCAGCACAGTTTTGATACCACCGCGGTGCGCCGCCAGTAATTTCTCTTTCAGACCGCCAATCGGCAGCACCTGACCACGCAGGGTAATTTCACCCGTCATGGCAACATCGGCGCGAACCGGGTTACCGGTCAGACAAGAAACCAGCGCGGTGCACATGGCAATACCGGCACTTGGGCCATCTTTTGGTGTGGCGCCTTCCGGCACATGCACGTGAATATCGCGTTTCTCGTAGAAATCGCCGTTAATCCCCAGCTTCTCAGCGCGGGCACGCACGACGGTCAGCGCCGCCTGGATAGATTCCTGCATCACCTCACCCAGCGAGCCGGTGTAGGTCAGCTTGCCTTTACCCGGCACACAGGCGGTTTCGATGGTCAGCAGATCGCCGCCCACTTCAGTCCAGGCGAGGCCAGTAACCTGACCCACGCGGTTTTCATCATCCGCACGGCCATAGTCAAAGCGCTGAACACCTAAGTAGTCATGCAGGTTATCGCCGTTGATCTCAATGTGTTTGAGGGACGGATCCAACAGCAGCTGTTTTACCGCCTTACGGCACAGTTTGGAGATTTCGCGCTCAAGGCTACGTACCCCCGCTTCACGAGTGTAATAACGAATGATGCCAACGATAGCGCTGTCATCAACCGTAAGTTCACCTTTTTTCAGCGCGTTACGTTCAATCTGTTTCGACAGCAGGTGCTGTCTGGCGATATTCAGTTTTTCGTCTTCGGTGTAGCCGGACAGACGAATCACTTCCATACGATCCAGCAATGGCGCCGGAATATTCATGGAGTTCGAGGTGGCGACAAACATCACGTCACTCAGATCGTAATCCACTTCCAGGTAGTGATCGCTGAAGGCGACGTTCTGTTCCGGATCCAGTACTTCTAACAGTGCGGATGCCGGATCGCCACGCATATCCGAAGACATTTTGTCGATCTCATCGAGCAGGAACAGCGGGTTTTTAACGCCCACTTTGGCCATTTTCTGGATCAGTTTGCCCGGCATAGAGCCAATATAGGTACGACGGTGACCGCGAATTTCCGCTTCATCACGTACGCCGCCTAACGCCATACGAATATATTTACGTCCGGTGGCTTTGGCGATGGACTGACCCAGAGAGGTTTTACCTACCCCCGGCGGTCCTACCAGGCACAGGATTGGCCCTTTGAGCTTGTTCACACGGCTCTGCACCGCGAGATACTCAAGAATGCGGTCTTTCACGCGTTCCAGACCATAGTGGTCGGTATCGAGGATCTCCTGAGCCTGACGCAGGTCCTTTTTGACCTTACTACGGGCATTCCAGGGAACCTGAACCATCCACTCAATATAACCACGCACGACGGTTGCTTCCGCAGACATCGGCGACATCATTTTGAGTTTTTGCAGCTCGGCTTCGGCTTTCTCTTTTGCCTCTTTTGGCATTTTCGCCGCGTCGATTTTGCGTTTCAGCGCTTCGTTTTCGTCCGGCGCGTCATCCATCTCGCCAAGCTCTTTCTGAATAGCCTTCATCTGCTCATTCAGATAGTACTCACGCTGAGATTTTTCCATCTGCTTTTTGACGCGGTTACGAATACGTTTTTCAACCTGCAGCAGGTCGATTTCGGATTCCATCATCGCCATCAGATATTCCAGACGTTCGTTAACGTCGGACATCTCAAGAACGGACTGCTTGTCAGCAAGCTTCAGAGGCATGTGCGCAGCAATGGTATCCGCCAGACGGGCAGGATCATCAATGCTGTTCAGCGACGTCAGCACTTCCGGTGGGATTTTTTTGTTGAGCTTGATATAGCCTTCAAACTGGCTAATCGCGGTGCGTACCAGCACCTCCTGCTCACGCTCATCAATGGCCGGAGAATCAAGATACTCAGCTTTCGCCGAGAAATGTTCGCCATCATCTGATAAAGCGGTAATACGCGCGCGCTGCAAGCCCTCGACCAGCACTTTGACGGTGCCGTCCGGTAATTTCAGCATTTGCAGGATAGAGGCCACGGTCCCGACGGTGAAAAGATCATTTACACCCGGCTCATCTGTTGAGGCTTCTTTCTGGGCGACCAGCATGATTTTTTTATCATGGTCCATGGCCGCTTCCAGACAACGGATAGATTTTTCCCGCCCGACAAACAAGGGTATGACCATGTGCGGATAAACCACCACATCGCGCAACGGCAATACGGGGATTTCAATGCGTTCAGAACGCTCAGGATTCATAGAGCTCTCTCTTAGTTTAATGTCCGCCAGGTAATCCGGTGACGTGACTGTGCAACACGCACCGTTAACATGTAAACCAGTATATGGGGATGTTTCCCACACATTCAACGCCGTGTTTAAGGAAAAATAAAAGGGGAGATAAAATCCCCCCTTTATTTTTAACTGACTGTATGAATTGATGAATTATTCACCAGAAGCTTGTTGTGCTTCGGGCTTGCCGTAAATCAGAAGCGGTTTACTTTGACCACCGATGACAGATTCATCGATGACCACTTTTTCAACTTCGTCCATAGACGGTAAGTCATACATGGTATCGAGCAATGCTGCTTCAACAATGGAACGTAAACCACGGGCGCCGGTTTTACGCACCATCGCTTTTTTGGCAATCGCCGTCAGGGCTTCGTCACGGAATTCCAAATCCACACCTTCGAGATTAAACAGTGCCTGATACTGCTTGGTCAGGGCGTTTTTCGGCTCTTTCAGGATCTGAATTAATGCTTCTTCGCTCAGCTCATTCAGCGTTGCGACAACCGGCAGACGGCCAATGAATTCCGGGATCAGACCAAATTTGATCAGATCTTCCGGCTCCACCTGCGACAACAGCTGGCCTTCGTTCGGTTTTTCAGCAGTCGATTTCACCGTCGCGCCAAAACCGATACCCGATCCAGTCTCTACGCGGTGGGAAATCACTTTATCCAGCCCGGCGAAAGCGCCACCGCAGATGAACAGGATCTTCGACGTATCCACCTGCAAAAACTCCTGCTGCGGATGCTTACGACCACCCTGCGGCGGTACTGCCGCCACGGTACCTTCGATCAATTTCAGCAACGCCTGCTGTACGCCTTCACCAGAGACGTCACGGGTAATGGACGGATTGTCAGATTTACGGGAAATCTTGTCGATTTCATCGATATAGACAATACCGCGCTGCGCCTTTTGTACGTCGTAATCGCACTTCTGCAACAGCTTCTGAATGATGTTTTCAACATCTTCGCCCACATAACCCGCTTCGGTCAGGGTTGTCGCATCCGCCATGGTAAAAGGCACATCCAGCAGACGCGCCAGCGTTTCCGCAAGCAGCGTTTTACCTGAACCGGTTGGGCCAATCAGCAGGATGTTACTTTTGCCCAGTTCGATACCATTGCTGGTATCGCCATTGCGCAGACGTTTGTAGTGGTTGTATACCGCCACCGCCAGCACTTTTTTCGCCTGTTCCTGGCCGATAACATAATCGTCAAGGTGGTGGCGAATTTCGTGGGGCGTTGGCAATGCACTGCGCTCGCGATGCGGCGCAACTTCTTTAATCTCTTCGCGAATAATGTCGTTACACAAATCAACACATTCGTCGCAGATATACACGGACGGTCCGGCAATCAGTTTGCGCACTTCATGCTGGCTTTTGCCACAAAAAGAGCAGTACAACAGTTTGCCTGAACTGTCTTTGCGTTTATCTGTCATGAGTCAAAACCTCTTTTCTGTTCTTTTGTGCCGCACATGACGACGCAAATGCCATTCCAGGCGCAAAACGCTTTTGAAGCGTTTTGCCGCTCTCATTTAGTATAGCGATACACCTGCTGCCTGGGCATTAATTACGATGGGTCAAAATTGAATCGACCAGCCCGTATTCAACGGCTTCGTTTGCATTCAGGAAGCGGTCACGTTCGGTGTCGCGTTCAATCTGTTCTAATGATTGACCCGTATGGTGCGCCATGAGTTCATTCATGCGCCCTTTTACTTTCAGGATTTCGCGGGCGTGGATCTCAATATCTGTTGCCTGACCCTGATAGCCACCCAGCGGCTGGTGAATCATCACGCGTGAATTTGGCAGGCAGAAACGCTTGCCTTTCGCCCCGGCCGTCAGCAGGAATGCGCCCATAGACGCCGCCTGGCCCATACAAATGGTGCTAACGTCAGGCTTAATAAATTGCATGGTGTCATAAATCGACATCCCGGCAGTGATCACCCCACCAGGAGAGTTAATGTACAGGTAGATATCTTTTTCCGGGTTTTCTGCTTCCAGAAACAGCATCTGCGCGACAATCAGGTTAGCCATGTGATCTTCGACCTGACCAGTCATGAAAATGACACGTTCCTTGAGAAGACGGGAGTAGATATCGAAGGAGCGCTCACCGCGTGAAGTCTGCTCAATAACCATTGGCACCAGAGCCATATGGGGTGCAAAGGAATCTCGTTCGCCGCTGTATGACATTTCCGTCTCCTGGATATAAAAATAAATAACCTGCTGTACTGTACTGATTGTACTTGAGCGCGCCAGGTCTGACTACGACCCGCACGCGGACGGATTATCAGCCAGAGTGTTTGCCGTCACGTACCCTAGATGGGGATGACTACACCTTAATTCAAGCATAACAACCTTTTGCTGTTACGCTAACACTGAAACATCCTTTTAGCACACATCTGATAACGCTAATGCGATAAAAAAAGCCCGCCACCTTAAGGTGACGGGCTTTTTGTTTACTCTTTATACCCGTCATACTTCAACTCGCCTGCGCGTTGGCTTTCCTCACTCACCCCAGTCACTTACTTCAGTAAGCTCCTGGGGATTCGCTGCGTTGCCGCCTTCATGCAACTTGAAATATTTTGGGTATATGCAGGACGAGTAAATTAAGCCTGCTGGTTCATCAGTTCCTGGAAGCTGGTTGCTTTCTCAGTCACTTTCGCCTGGGCCAGTACGGCTTCAACCGCTTGTTCTTCCAGAGCAACATTACGCATGTTGTCGGTCAGCTCTTTGTTTTTGCTGTAGAACTCGATAACTTCAGTCGGATCTTCGTAGGCAGATGCCATCTCTTCGATCAGACCTTTAACGCGTTCTTCGTCAGCTTTCAGCTCGTTGGTGCGAATCACTTCGCCCAGCAGCAGGCCAACAACAACACGGCGTTTAGCTTGTTCTTCAAACAATTCACGCGGCAGTTCCAGCGCTTGTTTCTCGTTACCACCAAAGCGCTGAGCAGCCTGACGACGCAGAACGTCGATTTCGCTGTCGATCAGTGCAGCCGGGATCTCGATATCATTCGCTTTCACCAGACCGTCGATAGCCTGAGACTTGATACGGTTACGTACCGCGCCTTTCAGCTCGCGCTCCATGTTTTTACGCACTTCGCCACGCAGGCCAGCCAGAGAACCATCTTCAACGCCGAAACGTTTGATGAACTCTTCGGTGAATTCCGGCAGTTCGCGCTCTTCAACTTTTTTCAGGTTGATAACGAACTGGGCTGCTTTACCTTTCAGGTTTTCAGCGTGGTAGTCTTCCGGGAAGGTCACGTCGATGGTGAACTCTTCGCCAGCGCTGCGGCCTTTGATACCGTCTTCAAAGCCCGGGATCATACGACCCTGGCCCATCGCCAGTACGAAATCAGTCGCTTTGCCGCCTTCGAATTCTTCGCCGTCTACAGAGCCGGAGAAGTCAACGGTTACACGGTCTTCAGCGTCAACTGCGCCTTCTTTATCTTTCCAGGTCGCCTGCTGTTTACGCAGGGTGTCCAGCATAGTGTCGACGTCAGCGTCGTTCACTTCTACAACTGGTTTTTCGACTTCGATAGTGTCCAGGCCTTTCAGCTCAACTTCCGGATACACTTCGAACTCAACGGAATAGGTAAAGTCTTCACCCAGTTTGTATTCGCCCGGAACGTAGTTCGGTGCGCCAGCCGGGTTGATTTTTTCCTGAATGATCGCATCAATAAAGTTACGGCTCATCAGTTCGCCCAGCACGTCCTGGCGAACAGAAGCGCCATAACGCTGAGCAACAACGGTCATCGGTACTTTGCCTTTACGGAACCCGTCGATACGTACTTTTTTCGCTACGTTGACCAGTTCGCTCTTAACAGCGGTCTCGATGCTGTCAGCAGCGATAGTAATCGTTACACGGCGCCCAAGGCCCTGAGTGGTTTCAACTGAAACTTGCATCTTGTTACCTCAAAAAATCACGGTGCTCGGTCAACTCTTCACTGGAAGCTTTCGTTGGCTTCACATAACCGGGGTGCTTTCTCAAATTAGATAAACATTCCCTGTCGCCAGAATCATCCCGAAGACGTTCATATATAAGACGCAGCATTATAGCGGCATCACTTTAGTGAGTCGAGAACGGTAATGCCGCATTGTTGCGCCATTTTTCACAATTCCGAGGTAATTTTGACCTAAAAATTGCGCTTCTCGCTCAAATCTCAGACAAAACAAAACGGCCCGCAGGCCGTTTTCACATAATCTGTACGCAACATACTGGAAAAGTTCAGGCAGTTGCAAATGCGTTTTACGCGATGGTGCCCGCGCCACGACAGGGCGGCGAGGCAAAAACGGTATCCTGCAAACCCGCCCACTCCTTAATAGTGTAGGTATGCAGCGCTAAAGCATGGACGGTAGTAGACAATTCTGCCGACAATGTACCGTAAATCATGCGATGACGATTCAGAAAACGTTCGCCGCTAAAACGATCGCTTACCAGAACGACTTTAAAATGGCTTTCGGAACCGGCCGGTACATTGTGACGATAGCTTTCATCAACAACTTCGAGGAACACGGGTTCAAACGCTGCCCTTAATTTATCTTCTATCTGTTCACGTATCATCATGAAATGACTCCTCTGCAACGCTGAGATGCTACCCATCCCTTTAAATGTTAGCCGCTTTTATCCTGTCCATAACAAGAAAACAACAAAAATTTAGCTTTCGTCGTGGATTCTCAGCCAAAGGTATGAACTGCACGTAAAAGGTCTCATTCGAGACCGTCAATAGTTCAGATAAATCTCGTTAGTGAGCAAGAATTACACAAGACGATGAATTTACATGCGTTGAGGACTTCCTCTTGTTGACGGCAATGTTATGATGGCGCAAATTTCCCCTTTTACGTTTACGATCCACTGAGAGCCTGACCATGTTAAAAAAATTCCTCCTTCCTTTGGTCGCAATGTTTATGCTGGCCGGGTGCGCAACGCCGCCAACCACTCTTGATGTCGCGCCAAAAATCACCCTGCCGCAGCAGGATCCGAGCCTGATGGGCGTAACGGTCAGTATCAATGGCGCCGATCAGCGTCAGGACCAGGCCCTGGCGAAAGTGAACCGTGATAATCAGCTGGTTACCCTGACCGCATCCCGTGATCTGCGTTTCCTGTTGCAGGAAGTACTGGAGAAACAAATGGCAGCCCGCGGTTATATGATCGGACCGAACGGTGCAGCTAACCTGCAGATTATTGTTAACCAGCTCTTTGCTGACGTATCTGAAGGCAACCTGCGTTACAAAATTTCGACCAAAGCAGATATCGCCATCATTGCCACCGCAGCTAACGGCAACAAGATGACCAAAAACTACCGCGCCAGCTACAACGTTGAAGGTGCTTTACAGGCCTCTAATGAGAAAATCGCCAACGCGGTTAACAACGTGCTGACCGATACCATCGCCGACATGTCCCAGGACACTGCTATCCATCAGTTCATTAAACAGAACGCGCACTAAGTTCTGTTCTCTGGCCCGGCAATCCGGGCCAGTTATCACACATGCCTAACCATTACTTACGCATCTTTTCGCAACCTAAGTCAGCCATCTTACTGATTCTGGGCTTTGCCTCTGGCTTACCGCTTGCCCTCACGTCCGGCACGCTTCAGGCGTGGATGACGGTCGCGAATGTCGATTTAAAGACCATCGGTTTCTTTTCGCTGGTCGGTCAGGCATATGTCTTTAAATTCCTGTGGTCGCCGGTAATGGACCGCTACACGCCGCCGTTTCTCGGTCGTCGTCGTGGTTGGCTCCTTGTTACTCAGTTCAGCCTGCTTATTGCTATTGCGGCAATGGGGTTTCTGGAGCCGTTAAACCAGCTACGCTGGATGGCGGCCCTCGCTGTGGTTATCGCCTTCTGTTCCGCCTCCCAGGACATTGTCTTCGACGCCTGGAAAACGGATGTATTGCAGGCAGAAGAACGGGGGGCCGGGGCCGCAATTAGCGTGCTGGGTTACCGTTTAGGCATGCTGGTTTCCGGCGGGCTGGCACTGTGGCTCGCCGATCGCTGGCTGGGCTGGCAGGGGATGTACTGGTTAATGGCGGTACTGTTAATTCCCTGCATTATTGCCACCCTTGTTGCTCCTGAACCGAACGATGCCATTCCCTCGCCGCGCAGCCTTGAACAGGCTATCACCGCGCCGTTACGTGACTTTTTTGGCCGCAACAACGCCTGGCTTATCCTGCTGCTTATTGTTCTCTATAAACTTGGAGATGCCTTTGCGATGACCCTCACCACCACGTTTTTGATTCGTGGCGTCGGTTTCGATGCCGGCGAAGTTGGCGTGGTGAACAAAACCCTGGGACTAATCGCTACTATCATTGGCGCGCTATGGGGCGGCGTGCTGATGCAAAAATTGTCACTTTTCCGGGCGCTGCTCATTTTTGGCGTTTTGCAGGCGGCCTCTAATACTGGCTACTGGCTCCTCGCAGTGACGGACAAAAGCATGCTGAGCATGGCTTCCGCCGTGTTTTTTGAGAACCTTTGCGGTGGAATGGGAACCTCTGCCTTTGTGGCGTTGCTGATGACGCTGTGCAATAAGTCGTTCTCTGCAACTCAGTTCGCCCTGCTTTCCGCACTTTCGGCTGTCGGACGTGTTTACGTCGGCCCGCTGGCCGGCTGGTTTGTTGAAGCCCACGGCTGGCCAACCTTCTATCTGTTTTCTATCGCCGCAGCCGTGCCGGGTCTCTTGCTGTTACTGGTATGCAAAAAAACGCTGGAGTTCACCCAGTTGAATGAGCAATTTTTGCCACGCACCGAATATGCCCGCTCTTACCGTCTGGCGCTGCGGATCCTCGCAATCGGCTGTGTTCTTCTGGCGGCGGGGCTGGCTATTTTACTGCTCAATGCCAGTAACCTCACACAGCTAACCTTTGGCGATACTCTGCTGGAAACCGGTATTTTCTGCGCCCTGGGCGGTGTCCTTTACGGCGGTCTTCTCGATCTGCTCGCATTGCGCAAAACGCAACATGCCTGACGCCGGTTGCGATTAATAATCGGAGTACGCCCTGTTCTGTTCTCCTGATTCAATTCTTAAGGTAAAGATCTGTATATAAAATCAGTCGGTTAAGCAGTGAACCACACTAAATAATTACAGACCGGTAGCATATCGTTCAATATTTAATCATTAATTTAAAAAAGTCTTAGTGATAATTAATCCGTTCTGTAATAATTTTTCTTTAATTATTTTGTGCGGTATAAATTAGGAGCTACGCTTTAACAATTTACAGTAGTTATTAATTAACGCTTTCCAGTAATGTTCAATAAATGATGAGTTGTTGTTAATTAAATGTTTATTAAACTGATTGGTTATACCAATTTACCCCCACCCCTTATTGTAAGGTAAAGTTTTCGTTATAACCTTGATGAGAGGTTGTGCGAACGCCCGATTTTACAGATTGTTGCATTCTGTGTGACATAATCGGCAGAAGACAGTAACACCTTACTGACACTACGCCATTCATGTTTACAGTAATGTAACCTTCCCGTAAGATGCCCGCACACTTTAAACGCCACCAGCCCCCCGTGGAATTGAGGTCGTTAAATGAGACTCAGGAAATACAATAAAAGTTTGGGATGGATGTCATTAATCGCCGCTACTGCATTACTCAGTGGTTGTGATTCTGCGCTCCTTGACCCAAAAGGACAGATTGGACTGGAGCAACGTTCGTTGATACTGACGGCATTTGGCCTGATGTTGATTGTCGTGATTCCCGCCATCTTGATGGCAGTTGGTTTTGCATGGAAATACCGTGCGAGCAATAAAGATGCGAAGTACAGCCCTAACTGGTCACACTCCAACAAAGTTGAAGCAGTGGTCTGGACAGTGCCTATTCTTATCATCGTGTTCCTTGCCGTACTGACCTGGAAAACCACTCACTCGCTTGAGCCAAGCAAACCGCTGGTTCACGATGAGAAACCGATTACGATCGAAGTCGTCTCCATGGACTGGAAATGGTTCTTCATTTATCCGGAACAGGGCATTGCCACCGTGAACGAAATCGCCTTCCCGGCGAACACACCGGTGCAGTTCAAAGTGACCTCGAACTCCGTGATGAACTCCTTCTTTATCCCGCGTCTGGGTAGCCAAATCTACGCGATGGCCGGTATGCAGACTAATCTGCATCTGATCGCCAATGAAGCAGGCACCTATGATGGTATCTCCGCCAGCTACAGCGGCCCGGGCTTCTCTGGTATGAAGTTCAAAGCCATTGCTACACCTGACCGTGCCGCTTTCGACCAGTGGGTCGCTAAAGCCAAACAGTCAACGAACACCATGTCTGACATGGCCGCGTTCGAGAAAGTGGCAGCGCCTAGCGAATACAACAAGGTGGAGTACTTCTCTGACGTGAAACCTGATTTGTTCAAAGATGTGACCAACAAATTTATGGACCACGGCAAGAGCATGAACATGGCCCAACCGGAAGGTGAGCACGCCTCACACGAAGGTATGGAAGGCATGGACATGAATCACGCGGAAACCTCTCACTAAGGGGCCGAGGAAGAAAATGTTCGGAAAATTGACACTGGATGCGGTGCCGTATCACGAACCTATTATCGTGGTTACGATTGCTGCAATTATCATCGGTGGTGCGGCCTTAGTGGCCCTTATCACTTACTTCGGTAAGTGGAGCTACCTGTGGAATGAATGGCTGACTTCGGTCGACCACAAAAAACTCGGCATCATGTACTGCATCGTCGGTATCGTCATGTTAATTCGTGGCTTTGCGGATGCGATCATGATGCGTAGCCAGCAGGCGCTTGCTTCGGCAGGTGAAGCTGGCTTCCTGCCACCACATCACTACGACCAGATCTTTACCGCCCATGGCGTTATCATGATCTTCTTCGTGGCGATGCCGCTGGTTATTGGTCTGATGAACGTTGTCGTTCCGCTGCAAATCGGCGCGCGCGACGTAGCGTTCCCGTTCCTGAACAACCTGAGCTTCTGGTTTACGGTTGTCGGCGTTATCCTGGTGAACCTGTCCCTGGGCGTGGGTGAATTCGCGCAGACCGGTTGGCTGGCCTATCCGCCGCTTTCGGGAATTGAGTACAGTCCGGGCGTGGGCGTCGATTACTGGATTTGGGCGATTCAGCTCTCCGGTATCGGTACAACCCTGACCGGTATTAACTTCTTTGTGACTATTATCAAGATGCGTGCCCCTGGCATGACGATGTTCAAGATGCCGGTATTTACCTGGGCATCTCTGTGCGCCAACATCCTGATTATCGCTTCGTTCCCAATTCTGACCGTCACCGTCGCGCTGCTGACCCTGGATCGCTATCTGGGCACCCATTTCTTTACCAACGATATGGGCGGCAACATGATGATGTACATCAACCTGATTTGGGCCTGGGGTCACCCGGAAGTGTACATTCTGGTTCTGCCGGTCTTCGGGGTGTTCTCCGAAATCGCCGCCACCTTCTCGCGTAAGCGCCTGTTTGGTTACACCTCGCTGGTGTGGGCAACCGTGTGTATTACCGTCCTGTCGTTTATCGTTTGGCTGCACCACTTCTTCACCATGGGTGCGGGCGCGAACGTAAACGCCTTCTTCGGTATCACCACCATGATTATCGCCATCCCGACCGGGGTGAAGATCTTCAACTGGTTGTTCACCATGTACCAGGGCCGTATCGTGTTCCACTCTGCGATGCTGTGGACCATCGGCTTTATCGTCACCTTCTCCGTCGGCGGTATGACCGGCGTGCTGTTGGCGGTGCCGGGTGCGGACTTCGTGCTGCATAACAGCCTGTTCCTGATTGCCCACTTCCATAACGTTATTATCGGCGGTGTGGTCTTCGGTATCTTCGCGGGCATTACCTACTGGTGGCCAAAAGCCTTCGGCTTCACGCTGAATGAGACCTGGGGCAAACGCGCGTTCTGGCTGTGGATAGTCGGCTTCTTCGTGGCATTTATGCCGCTGTACGTGCTGGGCTTTATGGGTATGACCCGTCGCCTGAGCCAGCAGATTGACCCGCAGTTCCACACCATGCTGGTTATTGCAGCAGGCGGTGCGGTGCTGATTGCCTGCGGTATCGCCTGTCAGCTGATTCAGTTCTACGTTTCGATTCGCGACCGCGAGCAGAACCGTGACCTGACCGGTGACCCATGGGGTGGCCGTACGCTGGAGTGGGCAACCTCTTCTCCTCCGCCGTTCTATAACTTTGCCATTGTACCGCAGATCCATGAGCGTGACGCATTCTGGGAAATGAAAGAGAAAGGTGAAGCGTACAAGCAGCCTGAGCACTATGAAGAGATTCATATGCCGAAAAACAGCGGTGCCGGTATCGTAATTTGTGCCTTCGCAACGGTGTTTGGCTTCGCCATGATCTGGCATATCTGGTGGCTGGCTATCGCAGGCTTTGCGGGCATGATCATCAGCTGGATTGTGAAGAGCTTTGACGAGGACGTGGATTACTACGTACCGGTTGCAGACGTTGAAAAAGTGGAAAATCAGCATTTCGATGAGATTTCTAAAGCGGGGCTGAAAAATGGCAACTGATACTTTGGCGCACTCTAACGCCCATGCGCACGACGCGCATGCGCATCACGATACAGGACCGATGAAAGTCTTCGGTTTCTGGATCTACCTGATGAGCGACTGCATTCTGTTCTGTTGCTTGTTCGCCACCTATGCCGTTCTGGTGAACGGCACCGCGGGCGGCCCGACCGGTAAAGACATTTTCGAACTGCCGTTCGTCATGGTCGAAACCGCACTGCTGTTGTTCAGCTCCATCACCTATGGCATGGCGGCTATCGCCATGTACAAAAACAACAAAAGCCAGGTGGTTTCCTGGCTGGCGTTGACCTGGTTGTTTGGTGCGGGCTTTATCGGGATGGAAATCTATGAATTCCACCACCTGATTGTTAACGGTATGGGTCCGGATCGTAGCGGCTTCCTGTCAGCGTTCTTCGCGCTGGTTGGCACCCACGGTCTGCACGTCACCTCCGGTCTTATCTGGATGGCGGTACTGATGTTCCAGGTCTACCGTCGCGGTCTGACCAACACCAACCGTACCCGTATCATGTGCCTGAGCCTGTTCTGGCACTTCCTTGACGTGGTGTGGATCTGCGTGTTCTCGGTTGTCTATCTTATGGGGGCGATGTAATGAGTCATTCTAACGATCATGGCGCTTCCCACGGCAGCGTAAAAACCTATATGACAGGTTTCATCCTGTCGATCATCCTGACGGTTATTCCGTTCTGGATGGTGATGAACGGGACAGCGTCTCACGGTGTCATTCTGGGTACTATCCTGGTGACGGCGGTTATTCAGATTCTGGTGCATCTGTCTTGCTTCCTGCACATGAATACCAAGTCTGACGAAGGGTGGAACATGACGGCCTTTGTCTTTACCGTGATTATCATCGCTATCCTGGTAGTGGGCTCCATCTGGATTATGTGGAACCTGAACTACAACATGATGGTTCACTAAGAGCGGCGAGTATGTTTAAGCAATACCTGCAAGTAACGAAGCCTGGCATTATTTTTGGCAACCTGATCTCGGTGATCGGTGGATTCCTGCTGGCCTCCAAAGGCCATATTGATTACCCACTGTTCGCCTGTACGCTGCTTGGCGTATCGCTGGTTGTCGCCTCTGGTTGTGTATTTAACAACTATATTGACCGGGACATCGATAAAAAGATGGAACGGACGAAAAACCGCGTGCTGGTTCGGGGGTTGATCTCGCCAAAAGTCTCGCTGGTATACGCGGCCTTGTTGGGTATTGCTGGCTTTATGCTGTTGTGGTTTGGTGCCAATCCGCTGGCCTGCTGGTTAGGGGTGATGGGCTTCGTGGTCTATGTGGGCGTCTATAGCCTGTATATGAAACGCCACTCGGTCTACGGTACGCTGATTGGTTCGCTCTCTGGCGCAGCGCCTCCGGTGATCGGCTATTGTGCCGTCACCGGTAACTTCGACAGCGGCGCAGCCATTCTGCTGGCTATCTTTAGCCTGTGGCAGATGCCGCACTCCTATGCCATCGCTATTTTCCGCTTTAAAGATTATCAGGCGGCAAATATTCCGGTTCTGCCGGTGGTCAAGGGCATTTCGGTTGCCAAAAACCATATCACGCTGTACATCATCGCCTTTGCCGTAGCGACGCTGATGCTCTCTTTAGGCGGCTACGCCGGGTACAAGTATCTGGTGGTGGCCGCGGCAGTGAGCGTATGGTGGCTGGGTATGGCTCTGCGCGGTTACAAAGTAGAAGATGACAAAGTCTGGGCACGTAAACTGTTCGGCTTTTCCATCATCGCTATTACCGCGCTGAGCGTAATGATGTCAGTGGATTTTATGGTTCCTGACTCGCATAGCCTGTTGACCTACGTCTGGTAATGCACCTGCCGTGATAAACCGGGTTCCTGAACCCGGTTTTTTTATGCCCTTTTTCTGCCCTCTTCTTTCCTGCCATTCACTGCCTGTTATCACTTTTTCTTATTGATGTTTTTCCTCCGCCATCCGTCAAGTTTGCGCTACATCACACTTTGCAGCAAAACCCGCTGACCAGCACGCACCGCTAAAATAGCTTTTAGATATAAAAGCTAATTCGAGTTAGCTTTTGTTGTAAAAAAAAGGTTACCTTAGATTATGACACCGGAGATGTGTTTCAGAAGCGATGAGCAGACCAGCCAGGCTAAGGCAGGCTGTCCGTCGTCAAAAGGGAATTTTAAGTTAAAACAAAGAAATAAAAATAAGCAGCCCCTTATGGCGCGCTGCAAAACACAACAACATCGTAAAGACAACCAGGCATTACGCGAGGATCCTTATGTCTGTAGCATCAGAACCAATACAGAAACCCGTTATGAAGCAGTTAGGCCTGCCCACCTCCTTCCTGTTACTCGGCATATCATTAGTCTTTATTATATTGGGCTACACCCTGTTAGAGATAAAACTGGAAGCGCTGCTGTGCATTACCGCAGTGGCTATCTCTTTTGTCGCTATCTGGCTGGGCCACAGTTTTCAGGACATTATTGATGAGATCGTGCAGAAATTTGCTCAGGCGCTGCCTTCACTGATGATCGTCATGTGCGTTGGCGGGGTGATCGGCGTCTGGATGAGCTCTGGCACCATTCCGTATCTGATTACCATCGGACTGAAAATCATCAATCCGCAATACATCGTGGTTATCGCCTTTATTGTCACCAGTATTGTCGCGACCTGCACCGGTACGTCGTGGGGCTCTGCGGGCACCATTGGGGTGGCGCTGATGGGTGTCGCCCATGGCCTGGATGCCAATCTTGCCGCGGTGGCCGGCGCAATCGTTGGCGGAGCCTATTTTGGCGACAAAATCTCGCCGCTTAGCGGATCGTCAAACTTTGCCGCCATCGTCAATAATCTCGATCTCTACGAGCACATCAAGCATCTGTCGAAGACCACGATCCCGGCTTATCTTATCTCGGTGGTTATCTACTTTATTATCGGCATGAATAACAGCACGACGGCAGGCAATATCGATTCTGCTCAGCAAACCGTCGACCAGATCCACCAGCTTTATCACACTCACTGGATCCTCGCTGTACCGATCTTTATTGTGCTTGCGGGCGCACTGATGAAAAAACCGGTCATTCCGGTGCTGCTGTTCGCCACCGCCATCTCGATTGCGATTTCGTACTTCACTCAGGGAATTGGCATTATTGAAAACCTCAACGTGTGGGTCTCCGGATTTAGCGTGAGTGTGCTGCCGGGCCAGCCGCAGGACGTACCGGAAACCATTCGTAGCCTGCTGGAGCGCGGCGGCGTGGCATCAATGATGCCGCTTATCCTGGTTATCCTGTGCGCCTTTTCCTTTGCCGGCCCGCTCTCTCTGACCCAGGCGCTGGATACCATCATCAACTACTTTACGCGGATCGTGAAAAGCGCCGCCGGGCTTATCTTCTCAACCATTGCCGCCTGTGTGGCGCTGATCGCCGCCACCGGTAATAACAATATTGCCTGCCTGCTGCCGTCGGAGCTATTCCGTAAGGCATTTGAAAACAATGGTCTGCACCGTAAGAATATCTCCCGTACCGTGGAAGACTCCGCAACGGTTATCGAGCCATTGATTCCATGGACCGCGGCCGGGGTATTTATGGCGGCGACCCTTGGCGTACCGACGCTGGATTATGCCCTGTGGGCGGTACAATGCTATGCAGGCCTTATTATTGCCGGATTCTATGCCGTCACCGGATTGTGTATTGCTAAAACGGACGATCATCAAAACAAGGGGGAATTGATCAATGACTAATAAGACCTATACGCCTGACTGGGCCAGCCTCGACAGCCGCGAAACACCTGAGTGGTACAACGATGCGAAATTCGGCATCTTCATCCACTGGGGCGTATTCTCAGTACCGGCATGGCGCAAAATTGATAACTCCCTGTTTGGCTCCTACGCCGAGTGGTATTACGCCAGCGTCTACGGTAACTACCGCAATAATGACGATGATTTCCATGAAAAACATTACGGGAAGGATTTCCTCTACCGTGATTTTGCCCCGCAGTTTAAGGCTGAGCTTTTTCAGCCTGAAGCCTGGGCTGAGTTGTTCAAAGCCTCTGGCGCAAAGTATGTGGTGCTCACCACCAAGCATCACGATGGCTTCTGCCTGTGGCCGACCCAAAACCCGCATAAGCAGGGCTGGAACAGCGGCGATGTAGGTCCAAAGCGCGATCTGCTGGGGGATATTACCGGTGCGGTACGCGACAGCGGGCTGAAAATGGGCATCTATTATTCGATCATTGAATGGGAGACCAACTGGAGCCATCGCCCGGAAGGGGGTTACTTTGTTCCCCAGCGCGACCGGGAAAAATTCGGCATTCCGGAGCAAAACTACGCGGACGAAATTCTTATCCCGCAACTGAAAGAGCTGGTACAAAACTATCAGCCCTGCCTGATCTTCTCTGACGGCGGTGAATGGGATCTTAGCGAAGAGTACAGCCAGACCAAACCCTTCCTTTCCTGGCTGTATAACGAAGCGCCTAACAAAGACGAAGTGGTGGTCAATGACCGCTTCTTTAAAGGTATGCCTGGTGAACACGGTGATTACTACAGCACCGAGTACAACGATAAAGAGGGCTTCGGCGTCCATCATCCGTGGGAAGAGAGCCGTGGCATTGGCAAATCCTACGGCTTTAACCGTGCGGAACAACTGGAAGATTACTGCACGTCGCAGGAATTGATTAATCAGTTGATCGGTATCGTCTCCAAAGGCGGCAACTTCCTGTTAAATGTCGGGCCAACCGCTGACGGACGAATCCCCACTCTGCAACAGGAAAGGCTGCGCGATATTGGGCGCTGGATGGCGGTCAATGGCGATGCCATTTACGGCAGTGATGTCTGTAGTCGTATCAAAAGCGACGACGCGCATTGCGCATTAACCAGTAAAGGCGACAGCGATTATCTGTTGACGACCCGGTGGCCAACAGAAGCACTGCGCTTGCAACTGGTGGCAGGTGAAACGCCGCGTACCTGTACCCTGCTCTGTCAGGGCGAAGATATTGAGGTGCCTTTTGATATTGTCGAGGGCGCTCTCATTTTACATCCGCTGCCCTGGCAGTTCGATCGTGGCCTGGAGTACGCTTATACCTTCAGGCTAAGTCGATAAAGCAGAGGGTTTTCGTCGACAATGTTCTTTTTGGGTTGCAGATGAGGTGCCGGAGATGGCAAAAACCGTTGAACAGATAGCCAGAGATCTGAACTTATCCGTCACCACGGTGCGCCTGGTGCTCGGGGGTAAGGCAGAGCAGTATCGCATCAGCGTGAAAACGCAGACGCGCATCAACGAGCATGTTGAGCGTTATGGCTATACGTTAAACCACTCGGCACGCAGTCTGAAACTCAACAAAACGGATACGCTGGGGCTGATTGTGCCCAACATCTCGAACGTCTTCTTCGCCACCCTCGCTGAAAAGCTGGAGCTGCGCTGCCGTCGCTCCGGCTATCAGCTGGCGATCAGCTGTTCTTACGACGATGTGGACTACGAAAATCAGTTGGTCCACGCGTTGATGGCAAGAAATGTCGACGGCATTTTTGTTGCCCCCTCCACCCTGGAAAATCAGCAGCACCATCTGCGGCAGGTTAAAAAGCCGCTGGTGCTGCTCGATCGCGATTTTCGTTTTACCGATAACGCCCTGGTGGAAAGTAATAACACCAAAGGGGGGGAAATCCTCACCCGCCATATGCTGGAAGCCGGGAAAACGCCGCTATGGTTTCTGGTCGGGGATACGGCCCTTCCCAGTATTAACGACCGCCTGCAGGGTTACCTCTCTGCCTTGCAGCAGCAGGGCATTTCCCACAAGGAGTGGGTCTGCGAAGGCCCGGACAATACCCCTGAAGAAGGCCACCATTTGATGGCAAAGCTTATTGAAACCCACGGCCTGCCGCAGGCATTTATTGCCTCGTCGTTACCGGTGCTTGAAGGGGCGATCCGCGCGATCAGGGACAAGCAGGGAACCGTACCGGTGGATATCAATATTGGCACCTTTGACGAACACCCGATGCTGGGCTTTCTCTCCAACAACGTCTGGTCAATGCAGCAGGATGAAGATACCTGGGCCGAAAATGCGTTCAGGGTGATGCAATCTGCGATTGAAGGCAAACCGGTAAAAGAGACCATCCGTGTCAGAATGCGGCTGGTGAAACGCACCCGTCAGTCAGCACAATAGGGCAGTATATCGGGGAGTCATCGCACTCCTCGTTTTCCCTGGTCATATTGTTTACAGCCTCGTAATAACTGTTAAACAAACATCTGTTTACCCCGCTTACCGCCCCGCCTACACTATGGCCTGCTTTCGAATTGAGGTGGTAATGAACGATAACAAAATGACGCCAGGCGAGTTGCGCGCGACCTGGGGTTTAGGGACTGTTTTCTCATTGCGCATGCTTGGCATGTTTATGGTCCTGCCCGTTCTGACCACATACGGCATGGCGTTGCAGGGCGCCAGTGAAGCGTTGATTGGTCTGGCAATTGGCATCTATGGCCTGGCTCAGGCCGTGTTTCAAATCCCTTTTGGTTTGCTTTCCGATCGCATCGGGCGTAAACCGCTGATTATCGGCGGGCTGGCTATCTTTGTGGCGGGCAGTGTGATTGCCGCGCTGTCGGACTCTATCTGGGGGATTATTATTGGGCGCGCGCTGCAAGGCTCGGGGGCCATTGCCGCTGCCGTTATGGCCCTGCTTTCTGATTTAACCCGCGAACAGAACCGCACCAAAGCGATGGCCTTTATTGGCGTCAGTTTTGGCGTCACCTTCGCCATCGCCATGGTTCTCGGCCCGATAATCACCCACCAGCTTGGTTTGCATGCTCTGTTCTGGATGATTGCCGCGCTGGCGAGCGCAGGTATTCTGCTCACCCTCTGGGTGGTTCCTGACAGTCAACGCCATGTGCTTAACCGTGAATCCGGTATGGTAAAAGGCTGCTTCAGTCAGGTGCTTGCCAGCCCCAAATTGCTGAAGCTGAATTTCGGCATTATGTGTCTGCATATCCTGTTGATGTCGACCTTTGTCGCCCTGCCCGGCCAGCTTGAAGCCGCCGGCTTTGCCGCGCCGGATCACTGGAAAATCTATCTGGTCACCATGCTGGTGTCTTTTGTATCGGTCGTGCCCTTTATCATTTATGCCGAAGTAAAACGACGTATGAAGCGGGTTTTCCTGTTCTGTGTCGCGCTGCTGCTGATCGCAGAGATTGTGCTTTGGGGTGCAGGGCCGCACTTCTGGGAGCAGGTGATCGGGGTACAAATTTTCTTTGTCGCCTTCAACCTGATGGAAGCGTTGTTACCTTCGCTCATCAGTAAAGAAGCGCCCGCGGGTTACAAAGGCACGGCAATGGGCATTTATTCCACCAGCCAGTTTCTTGGCGTCGCCATTGGCGGCGCACTGGGGGGTTGGGTCGATGGCTGGTTTGACTCGCAAACGGTTTTCCTCGCCGGGGCGCTGCTGGCAATGGTGTGGTTGCTGGTCGCCAGCACCATGCAGGAACCGCAGTATGTCAGCAGCCTGCGCATCGAAATTCCACAGGACGTCGAACTGGATGAGGCCCTGCAACAGCGATTGCGTGAAAAAGCGGGGGTAAGCGACGTGCTGGTAATCGCCGAAGAACGCAGTGCCTACGTGAAAATAGACAGCAAAGTGACCAATCGTTTTGAGGTTGAGCAGGCCATTAAAGGGCTGTAAAAAAAGCGGGTATACCCGCTTTTTCCTGCTTCCGTTAATCGCGGAAGTTTTTAAACTGGAACGGCTGCCCCAGATTGCCACCGCGCACCAGCGCCATGGTTGCCTGCAAGTCATCGCGCGCTTTACCCGTCACACGCAGCTCTTCGCCCTGAATCTGGGTCTGCACCTTCAGTTTGCTCTCTTTAATCAGCTTGACGATTTTCTTCGCCACATCGCTCTCAATACCCTGCTTGAGTTTTGCGTCCACAAACCAGGTTTTGCCGCTGTGCACAAACTCTTCAGGCACTTCCAGAGAGGTGCCTTCAATACCACGTTTCAGCAGTTTGGCACGCAGAATGTCCAGTAACTGATTGACCTGGAAATCAGACTCACTGAGTACTTTGATGGTTTTATTCTTCTCGTTCAGTTCAAATGTGGCTTCAACGCCACGAAAATCGAAACGGCTTTCAAGTTCGCGACTCGCATTCTCAATCGCATTGCGGACTTCCTGAAGATCAACCTCAGAAACAATATCGAAAGATGGCATCTTTTCTTCTCCCTCAGTGTTTGTTGCGATGCATAATACCCGCAACAAAGCATAACTCAACTTGTAATGGCCGGAAGCTTCATCGATGGCGCTATACTGAATGCAGTAACACCTGGCGCAGTTGCAGGTGAGGAGGAAAAATGAAAATTACCGTACTTGGATGCGGTGCGTTAGGACAATTGTGGCTGACCGCACTGCACAAGCATGGACACGACGTTCAGGGCTGGTTACGCGTACCTCAGCCCTTTTGCAGTGTGAATGTGGTCGACGAAGATGGTTCTATTTTTAATGAGTCTCTGACTGCGAATGACCCGGAGTTCCTGGCACAGAGTGATTTGTTACTGGTGACCCTCAAAGCCTGGCAGGTTTTCGATGCCGTAAAAGGTCTTGCGGCAACGCTACCGAGGACGACGCCCATTTTGCTGATCCATAACGGCATGGGTACCGTCGATGAACTGAAAAACCTGCAACAGCCACTGCTGATTGGCACCACCACCCACGCGGCCCGTCGTGATGGCAATGTCATCGTCCACGTGGCCAGCGGGACAACCCATATTGGTCCAGGGCGGCAACAGGATGGCGATTTCAGCTATCTGGCCGAAATACTTCAGGAAGTGCTTCCGGACGTCGCCTGGCATAACAATATCCGCCCGGCGTTGTGGCGCAAACTGGCCGTCAATTGCGTGATCAACCCGCTGACCGCACTCCAGGAGTGTAAAAATGGCGAGTTACGTGATTTTCCTGAAGAGATCAAAAAGGTGACGCATGAAGTCGCCGCCGTTATTGAGCGGGAAGGCCACCATATCTCGGCGGATGAACTACTGGATTACGTTTACCAGATTATTGATAACACGGCAGATAATGTCTCGTCGATGTTGCAGGATATCCGGGCTATGCGCCATACCGAATGCGACTATATTACCGGTTTTCTGCTGCGTCGCGCCCGTGCCCATGGCATTGCGGTGCCGGAAAATGCCCGTCTGTATGATTTAGTCAAACGCAAGGAGAGTGAGTATGAGCGCGTCAGCTCTGGTATGTCTCGCCCCTGGTAGCGAAGAGACCGAAGCGGTCACCACCATCGATTTACTGGTTCGCGGTGGCATCAGTGTGACCACCGCCAGCGTCGCCAGCGATGGCAATCTTGCTATTACCTGCTCGCGCGGGGTAAAACTGCTTGCCGATGCGCCGCTGGTCAGCGTCGCGGACGGCGATTTTGACGTTATTGTGCTACCCGGCGGGATAAAGGGCGCGGAGTATTTTCGCGACAGTCCAATACTGGTTGAAACCGTCCGCCAGTTTCATCAGTCTGGCCGTATTGTGGCGGCCATTTGTGCCGTAGCGGCAACGGTACTGGTTCCCCACGATCTGTTCCCGATTGGCAATATGACCGGTTTCCCGGCGCTTAAAGAGCAGATCCCTGAAGGACAGTGGCAGGACAAGCGCGTGGTCTGGGATCCCAGGGTGAATCTGCTCACCAGCCAGGGTCCGGGCACCTCAATCGATTTCGCGCTGAAGATTATTGATCTGCTGGCCGGGCAGGAAAAAGCCCACGAAGTGGCAAACCAACTGGTGATCCCGGCGGGAATTTACAATCACTACGTTGGCTGAAAGTAGAAGCCGGATGGCGCACTGAGCGCCGCCCGGCATCACGGCTACGGACGATAAACCTTCACGTTTTTAAAGCCCTGCTCCAGCAGATAAAGCGCCTGCAAACGGCTCATCACGCCACGCTCACACCACAGCAGCCAGTTTTTGCTCTGGTCGAGGTCGCCAAATTTGGTGCTGAGTTTATAGAACGGCAGCGACACCACTTCCACACCATCAACCACCAGCGGTTTAGCATCCTGTTCATCAATCGAACGGATATCCAGCAGCATATCGTTCGCACCAAAACCGCTGACCGTTTCAACTTCAACGACCTCTTGTGTCGTCTGTTCAGCAATAACACGAATGTCGATGTTAGAGGCTTCAGCAACAACTTTATCGAGGATCGAGAAATCGAAATGCTCTTCTTCAGCTTCGATTTTGGCCTTCACCGCTTTGACCGTCGGGCTTTTTGAGATCACGCCGCAATATTCCGGCATGGTGCGGGCGAAATCTTCGGTCCCAATCTCACGCGCCAGATCGATAATGTGTTCTTTATCGTAAGAGATAAGCGGACGCAGGATCAGCGTGTCAGAGACATTATCAATCAAACGCAGGTTGGTCAGCGTCTGGCTGGAGACCTGGCCCAGCGCTTCGCCGGTTACCAATGCCTGCACGCCATAACGTTCGGCGACCTGAGAGGCGGCACGAACCATCATACGCTTCAGCACGACACCCATCTGGCCGTCATCCACTTTTTCGAGGATTTCGCCGACCACTGGCTCAAAGTTGATTGCCACAAAACGCACGCGATGGGAACTGCCAAAGCGATTCCAAAGATAATGCGCCACCTGACGTACGCCAATCTCGTGCGCCGCGCCGCCCAGGTTAAAGAAGCAGTAGTGTACGCGGCAGCCGCGACGCATCAGCATATAGCTGGAGACGCCAGAGTCAAAACCACCGGAAATCAGTGACAGCACATCTTCCTGGGTGCCAATCGGGAAACCACCGATGCCTTCATAGCGGCCTTTCACCAGCAGCAGGCGATCGTCTTCAATTTCCAGATTAACGGTGATATCCGGATGCGTAAGCTTCACGCGGGCGGATTCAATATGCTGATTCAGCCCGCCGCCGACATAGCGTTCGACTTCAATGGAGCTGAATTCGTGTTTACCGCGACGTTTGGCACGCACGCAGAAGGTTTTCCCTTCCAGCTTTTCACGCCAGGCTTCCAGCGTTTTTTCAAAGATGTCGTGCAGCGAAGTGAACGGGACATCTTCCACTTCCAGAATATGGTGAATACCCGGGATGCGGGTCAGCGCATCGCGAATAACCAGACGCTGGTTTTCATCTTTGGCGCGAACTTCAATGTTATCCCAGTGGCGAACGACCGCGAGGGTCTCGTCGTAGTGTTTTAGAACGTTACGAATATTCCCGGTCAGGATCTTAATAAAGCGCAAACGCACAGATTGGCTTTTGATGGTGATTTCCGGGAACAATTTAATGATAAACTTCATGGCGGCAAGGGTTCACTGGCAAGCCCGGCTGGGCTTCTCTGAAAAAAATACAGCAGCCCAAACCTGCGGCTGCATCCAGGCGCGCAAGTATATCACCATCGCGGCGCTCCTGTGTATTTTGCATTACTCTTGCGCGTTATTTGCTTAGCCTTGCGACTCCGCTACCATAGTGGGGTCGGAAAACAATGAGAGTCAGACATTCATTATGCCAAAGAAAAAAGACGCACCCGCCAGCTTTGAAACGGCGCTCGGCGAACTGGAACAGATTGTCACCCGTCTTGAAAGCGGCGATCTTCCCCTGGAAGATGCCCTCAACGAATTTGAACGCGGCGTTCAGTTGGCCCGCCAGGGTCAGGTCAAACTCCAGCAGGCGGAACAGCGAGTCCAGATCCTGCTGTCCGATAACGAGGATGCGCCCTTAACGTCGTTTACCCCGGAAAACGAGTAAATGGATTTTAATCAGCAACTACAGACGTGCGTTGAGCACGCCAATGATGCCCTGCGGCGCTTTATCGCCCCTCTTCCCTTTCAGAACACTCCTCTGGTTGCGGCCATGGAGTATGGCGCATTATTAGGCGGCAAACGTCTGCGCCCCTTTCTGGTTTACGCAACGGGCACGATGTTCGGCGTCAGCCGGGAAACCCTGGATGCACCAGCGGCGGCGGTGGAGTGTATCCACGCTTACTCACTGATCCATGACGACTTACCGGCGATGGACGATGACGATTTACGCCGGGGTCTGCCAACCTGCCATATCAAGTTTGGCGAGGCGAATGCGATTCTGGCAGGCGATGCTCTGCAAACGCTGGCCTTCTCGATCCTCAGTGATGCCCCTATGCCGGAAGTGGCGGCGCTGGATCGACTGGCAATGGTGCGCGAACTGGCCTCTGCCAGCGGAGCCGCCGGCATGTGCGCCGGACAGGCTTTGGATCTGGCCGCAGAAGGCAAATCGGTAGATTTACAGGCACTGGAGCAAATTCATCGCCATAAAACGGGTGCGTTGATCCGTGCGGCGGTAAAAATGGGCGCGCTCAGTGCCGGAGAAGCAGGCCGCCAGTGGCTGCCCGTACTGGATAAATATGCCCAAAGCATTGGCCTGGCGTTCCAGGTTCAGGATGACATACTGGATGTTGTCGGCGATACTGCGACCCTTGGCAAACGCCAGGGCGCGGATCAGCAACTCGGTAAAAGTACTTATCCTGCGTTACTGGGCCTTGAGCAAGCCCGACGAAAAGCCAGTGACCTGATTGCAGAAGCCCGCCAGGCATTAACATTGCTGGCTACGCACTCACTGGATACCACGGCACTGGAAGCACTGGCTGATTACATAATCCAGCGTGATAAATAAACTAACAATGATGCTCTGACTAATCCCGGTTGCAGGAAAGATTATCCCACCTGCCACCTGACGAATAATGAGCAAGATGAGTCTCTGATGAGTTTTGATATAGCCAAATACCCGACGCTGGCGCTGGTCGATTCCACTGCGGAATTGCGTTCGCTGCCAAAAGAGAGCCTGCCGAAACTATGCGATGAGTTGCGTCGCTACCTGCTCGACAGCGTGAGCCGTTCCAGCGGACACTTTGCCTCCGGACTTGGCACGGTGGAGTTAACCGTGGCGCTGCACTACGTCTACAACACGCCCTTTGACCAGCTCGTCTGGGACGTGGGCCATCAGGCTTATCCGCATAAAATTCTGACGGGTCGCCGCGACCGCATCGGGACTATTCGCCAGAAAAACGGCTTGCATCCGTTCCCCTGGCGGGGCGAAAGCGAGTATGACGTCTTAAGCGTCGGCCACTCTTCGACCTCCATCAGCGCAGGTATTGGTATTGCCGTTGCCGCAGCGAAAGAAGGTAAGCAGCGGCGAACCGTCTGCGTCATTGGCGACGGCGCCATAACCGCAGGCATGGCCTTTGAAGCAATGAACCATGCAGGCGATATCCGCCCGGATATGCTGGTCGTCCTCAACGATAACGAAATGTCGATTTCAGAGAACGTCGGCGCACTCAACAACCATCTGGCGCAGTTGCTCTCCGGCAAACTTTATTCGACGCTGCGTGAAGGCGGCAAGAAAGTGCTCTCCGGCGTTCCGCCGATTAAAGAACTGATTAAGCGTACCGAAGAGCACATCAAAGGCATGGTAGTGCCGGGAACCTTGTTTGAAGAGCTGGGCTTTAACTATATTGGCCCGGTTGATGGGCATGACGTGCTGGGGCTGGTACAAACCCTGAAGAATATGCGTGAGCTGAAAGGTCCCCAGTTCCTGCACATTATGACCAAGAAAGGCCGCGGCTATGAGCCGGCGGAAAAAGACCCTATTACCTTCCATGCGGTGCCGAAATTCGACCCCACCAGCGGAACGCTGCCAAAAAGCAGCGGCGGTATGCCCAGCTACTCGAAGATCTTTGGCGACTGGCTGTGCGAGATGGCGGCCAAAGACAGTAAACTGATGGCCATTACCCCCGCCATGCGCGAAGGCTCAGGAATGGTGGAGTTCTCACGCAACTTCCCGGATCAATATTTCGACGTTGCCATCGCCGAGCAGCATTCAGTGACCTTCGCCGCAGGCCTCGCCATTGGCGGTTATAAACCCGTCGTGGCTATCTATTCCACCTTCCTGCAACGGGCCTACGATCAGGTGATCCATGACGTCGCCATTCAGAAACTGCCGGTGCTGTTTGCCATTGACCGTGCAGGAATTGTGGGGGCGGACGGGCAGACCCATCAGGGGGCGTTTGATATCTCTTACCTGCGCTGTATTCCGGATATCGTCATCATGACCCCGAGTGATGAAAACGAGTGCCGCCAGATGCTGTTCACCGGTTATCACCATAACGCGGGGCCAAGTGCGGTGCGCTACCCACGTGGTAATGCGCTGGGCGTCACCCTCGAACCCCTGCAAAAACTGCCATTAGGCAAAGGCGTGGTGAAACGCAAAGGCGAGAAGATTGCCATCCTCAACTTCGGCACACTGCTGCCGGAAGCGGAAAAAGCAGCCCAGGCGCTGGACGCCACCCTGGTCGATATGCGTTTTGTGAAACCGCTTGATGAGTCATTGATTCTGGAGATGGCTGCACGCCATGAGGCATTGATTACACTGGAAGAAAACGCGATTATCGGTGGGGCAGGCAGTGGTGTAAACGAGCTCCTGATGTCCCGACGTAAACCGGTTCCGGTGCTAAATCTCGGATTGCCTGACTTCTTTATCCCTCAGGGTACTCAGGATGAAGCACGCAGCGAACTGGGCCTTGATGCCGCAGGTATTGAAGCCCACATCCGGCGCTGGCTCGCATAACCTCCTCTACCGCTCCTGCTATGCTTAACGGTAATGTTTTTTAAACATCAGCAGGAGTGGAACCATGCAATACAACACACTAGGAAAAACAGATCTTAAGGTTTCCCGCCTTTGCCTTGGCTGCATGACATTTGGCGAGCCTGACCGGGGTAATCACGCCTGGACGCTGCCGGAAGAGAGCAGCCGTCTTCTTATCCAGCACGCCCTGAACGGCGGTATTAACTTCTTCGATACGGCAAACAGCTACTCTGACGGCAGCAGCGAAGAGATTGTAGGCCGCGCCCTGCGTGATTTTGCCCGTCGTGACGAGGTGGTGGTAGCGACCAAGGTCTACTATCCATCCGGCACCCTGACGGAAGGCCTCTCCCGGGCGCAAATTTTACGTTCCATCGATGACAGCCTGACACGCCTGGGCATGGAATATGTCGATATACTGCAAATTCACCGCTGGGACTACAACACCCCCATTGAAGAGACGCTGGAAGCCCTGAATGACGTGGTGAAAGCGGGGAAAGCACGTTATATCGGCGCATCATCCATGCACGCGCACCAGTTTGCGCAGACCCTGAAACTGCAACAGCAGCACGGCTGGGCGCAGTTTGTCACCATGCAGGACCATTACAATCTGATTTACCGTGAAGAAGAACGCGAAATGCTGCCGCTGTGCGATCAGGAAGGTGTGGCCGTCATTCCCTGGAGCCCGCTGGCCCGCGGCCGCCTGACGCGTCCCTGGGGTGAAACGACAGCGCGTCTGGTCTCCGATCAGGTAGGGCGAAAACTCTATAACGAGGATGATGAAAACGATGCGCAGATTGCCGAACGCCTTGGGGCTATAGCCGATGAAACCGGTGCCACCCGCGCTCAGGTAGCGCTGGCCTGGCTGCTGAGTAAACCCGGCATTGCCGCACCGATCATTGGCGCCTCTCGCGAAGAGCAAATGGATGAGTTGTTACAGGCCGTGGATTTGACGCTTAAACCGGAACAGATTGCCGAAATGGAAACACCGTACAAACAGCACCCGGTGGTGGGATTTAAATAAGCCATCTGCCGTCGCCCTCTTCCGGCGGGAGAGGGCGACGAAGCTGAGTGCTACAAGAGACCAATTGGCCAGTGATGGCCCACAACGTAGAGAATGCCTGCGGAGATGATCCCGGCGACAATATCGTCCACCATAATGCCCATCCCGCCGTGGACATTGCGGTCAAACCAGCGAATCGGCCAGGGCTTCCACATATCAAGAATACGGAAGATAACAAACCCGGCGGCGACCCATTGCCAGTCATGAGTCGGCAGCGCCATCAGGGTTATCCACATCCCGATAAACTCATCCCAGACAATACTGCCGTGGTCATGGACGCCCATATCTTTTGCCGTCCGGTGACACAGATAGACACCAAGACAGATCCCCAGCATCACCAACAGCGAGTAAAGCTGCCAGGGCAGCAGCACCATCAGATACCAGAAAGGAATAGCGGCCAGTGAACCCATGGTTCCAGGCACTATCGGGCTTAATCCACTGCCAAACCCGGTGGCCAACAGATGCCATGGGTTACTCATTCTGAGACGGCTTTTGGCGATGTCTTTCTTAAAGAGAGGCAAAGTGATCATATCCTTTCAGGTTGAGCGTCACCGCCTTGTCGTCGCGGGTAAAGTGTAATCCGTCAACGTCTGCACTCATCTGCCCGATGCAGGTCACTGGTACGCCCAGCCTGGCAACCGCCACATCCAGTGCTCCGCGATTAAGTTCGGGGACGGTAAAGCAAAGTTCGTAATCTTCGCCGCCAGACAGCGCCCAGTGCAGCGCTTGTTGCGCATCAGCATGGCGTTTAAGCGCCTCTGAATACGGCAACGCCGCAAGATCCACGCGTGCGCCGCAGCCGCTGGCCTGCAGAATATGTCCAAGATCGGAAATCAGACCATCGGAGAGATCGATAGCGGAACTTGCCAGATTGCGCAGCGCCTGGCCGTGCAGCACCCGGGGAGTCGGACGTAAATGGCGCGCAAGCAGATATTCTGCATCGTCAGCATCATCTACCTGGAGACGATCCTGTAAAATCGCCAGCCCGGCCGCACTGTCGCCCGGCGTGCCTGTCACATAAATCCAGTCGCCAGGTCTGGCGCCGGAGCGCTTAATGGCCCGCCCGACAGGAACGTAACCATGGATACCCAGCGTCATAGAGAGCGGGCCACGCGTGGTGTCACCACCAATAAGCTGCATATCGTAGTAGCTAAGCTGCTCAAACAGGCTGTCACTAAAGGTTTTTAACCAGGCTTCATCGATATCCGGAAGGGTGAGCGCCAGAGTGAGCCATGCCGGATCCGCCCCCATTGCCGCCAGATCGCTGAGATTGACCGCCAGCGCTTTGTAAGCCAAATCGGCAGGATCGATATCAGGAAGAAAGTGGATCCCTGAGACCAGAGTATCAGTACTGATTGCCAGGGTTTGCTTTTCGGGAATATTGAGTAGCGCGCAGTCATCGCCAATGCCGGTTTCAACATCACGACGGGCGCTTTTAACACGATCAAAATAACGGGCGATCAGGGAAAATTCGCCACATGCCATACGTTATGCCTCAGCATAGAAAAGAAAAAAACCGGACCGGGTACGGTGAGTGCACGTACCCGGTTCCGGCTTGAGGATTACTTCCTGTTGGGACGAATCACGGGCGCGGCTTTGTCGAGCACGCCATTAACAAACTTGTGGCTATCTTCAGCACCGAAGGTTTTTGCCAGCTCAATCGCTTCGTTAATCGCGACTTTGTATGGCACATCTGAACGTTTGGACAGCTCAAACAGTGCAATACGCAGTACCGCTTTCTCAACCTGACCCAGCTCTTCGAGCAGACGGGACAGGTACGGCTTCATCAGGCCATCGAGATACGCGCTGTTAGTCGCCACCCCGCTTAACAGTTCACGGAAGTACGCGACATCAACATCTTTCACGTCCTGTTCCGCCAGGAACTGGTATTCGACATCAGCGACGTCGTTCTGGGACAACTGCCAGGAATAGAGTGCCTGGACAGCACACTCACGGGCGCGGCGACGAGCAGCAGGTTTCACGGATTTCCCCTTACAAAAAATCAGGCCTTGATGGCTTTCAATACATTAATCATTTCAAGCGCGGTCAATGCAGCTTCCGCGCCTTTGTTGCCAGCTTTAGTGCCGGCACGTTCGATAGCTTGTTCAATGCTTTCGGTGGTCAATACACCAAAAGCGACCGGAATTTCGCTGTCCTGAGCGACGTGCGCCAGGCCATTGCTTGCTCCACCAGCCACATATTCAAAGTGAGCAGTACCGCCACGAATAACCGTACCCAGCGCAATCACCGCGTCATATTTACCGGTTTTCGCCAGTGCGCCTGCCGCCAGCGGCAGCTCATAAGCACCTGGAACCCATACCACGGTAATATTGTCATCTTTAACCTGGCCGATACGTTTCAGGGCGTCAATCGCACCTTCCAGCAGGCTGTCATTGATAAAGTTGTTGAAACGCGCAATGGTGATGGCGACGCGAGCGTCCGGAGTAGCAACGTTAGCTTCAATAATGTTCATACTTTTCCTTCACAGGTTCTGTAAGACCCCGCAGGGGGGCGGATTTTATCATAATATTTGACGCACTGCTTCCCTTTTACAGGAGTCGCTACGCGTGGGTGAGATGCAGGCAGAGGTCGGGGCCAACCTGTCGTATCTCATTGAATTTAAACTGAGGAGCATCTGCCAGTGCGCTAAGACCTGGCAATACGCATAGTCCCCGGGCATCGCTCCCCAGCAATTTCGGGGCAACATAAACCATCAGCTCATCCACCAGGCCTGCCTGGAGTAGCGCCCCGGCCAGACTGGCGCCAGCCTCAACCCAGATACTGTTGATCTGCTGTTTTCCCAACAGCATCATCATTGAGACCAGATCGGTACGCCCATTATATTCCGGCACTGGCAGTTCATGAACCGAATCAGGCCAGCGACGCGTATCAGGCGTCGTGCGGGCAAACCAGGTTTCACCCGGTTCATGCACCAGCGCATGCTCCGGCGTCACCCGATTTTGGCTGTCGACGACAATGCGCAGCGGCTGGCGTAGGTTTTCACGCGGGTACAGCGCCTGAATATCAGCACTCAGCTCGTCCCAACGCACCGTCAGCTTAGGATTGTCTGCCAGTACGGTGGCGCTGCTGGTCAGAATGGCATGACTCTGGGCACGCAGGCGCTGCACATCCCGACGCGCCTGCGGCGAGGTTATCCACTGGCTTTCACCGCTCGCCATCGCAGTGCGACCGTCAAGGGATGCCCCGAGTTTGAGCTGCACCCAGGGAAAGCCGGTGCGCATCCGCTTGAGGAAGCCCTTATTCAGCGCTTCGGCTTCAGGCACCATCAGGCTGTGGCTGACCTCAATCCCCTCTTGCTTTAAGCGGTAGAGTCCACGCCCCTGTACCTGCGGGTTGGGATCCTGCATCGCGGCGACCACGCGGGAAACACCGGCATGAATTAATGCTTCACAGCACGGCGGTGTCCGTCCGTGATGGCTGCAAGGCTCAAGGGTGACATAGGCCGTTGCCCCTTTCGCTTTTTCACCCGCCATACGCAGCGCGTGTACTTCAGCATGCGGCTCGCCGGCACGATAGTGGAACCCCTCGCCCACAATCTCGCCATCTTTGACGATAACGCAGCCGACATTGGGATTCGGATGGGTGGTAAAACGCCCGCGTTGCGCCAGTTTTAGCGCCCGCGCCATGTACATTTCGTCCTGCATGATCAGTCCTGTAAGCGGGCGATCTCTTCGCCAAATTCACGGATATCTTCGAAACTACGGTACACCGAGGCAAAGCGAATATAGGCCACTTTATCGAGTTTCTTAAGCTGTTCCATTACCAGATTGCCAATCATTTTACTGGCAATTTCGCGCTCACCGGTTGCCCGTAATTGCGACTTAATGTGATTTAAGGCCATTTCAACGTCATCGGCGCTAACCGGGCGCTTTTCAAGCGCTTTCTGGATACCGCGGCGCAACTTATCTTCATTGAATGGCTCGCGAACGTCATTACTCTTGACGACTCTGGGCATCACCAGCTCCGCGACTTCAAACGTTGTAAAACGTTCATTGCAGACCAGACACTGACGACGACGGCGAACAGATGACCCTTCCCCCACAAGGCGAGAATCGATTACTTTGGTATCCACGGCGAAACAGAATGGGCAATGCATACGACGTCCTGACGTGTGAGTGAATTAAAATCTATTTTACCCTGAACTGGCGTGACAACAAAGACGGGCCGATTTTGAGACAATGGATAGATGGCAACCCGGCCGTTACTCACTACCATTATGAATATCTTCAATTTCAAGGAAACAGACACAATGACAAGACGTTACCTAAGATCCCTGTTGCTGGGAAGCGTTTTCGCCCTTAGCGCCTGCGCCCAGCAAGGGGAAGTCGGCCAGTTAAACCAAAGCGTCAGTACGCTGAATAATGAAATGAGCAAGCTGAACAAAGAGACGGTAAAAATCACCCAGCAAAACGCGCTGAACGCAAAATCCACCAATGGCGTTTATCTGCTGCCAGGCTCTAATACCCCGGCGCGACTGAACAGCCAGGTGGGCATGTTACGTATGTCTTTGAAAAATATCGTACCGAATGCCGGAGGAACCCGCGTCACGCTGCGTATTCAGGGGGAATCCAGCGAGCCGCTGCCCGCTTTTAACGGCACCGTAGAGTGGGGGCAGATTCAGGGGACAACCGATAACTATCAGGAAGTTAACGTCCAGAACCAGCTGATGGGCGCGCCGGCCAGCACCCTGGCGCCCAGCGATGTTGACGTTGCATTGCAGTTAGATGGCATTACCCCAGAACAACTGGGTTTTGTGCGTATCCACGATATTCAGCCTGTCACACCTGAGTAATCCGCCGCAGTCTGTCGTTTTTTCTCACACTTTGTCACCTGTTCTTCACCGCCTGATCGTCATCAGGCGGCTTTCATTTATTGGCAACCATGATGATTGCCAGTACAATCCCCGCTAATTATTACACGCAAACGTGAACGCAATCGATTACGTGCGTGTCAGTAATGTGAAACAACACATATTTTTGTGAGCAAGGATACTTATAATAACCTCGCAAAAACATGAAACATTTAGCAACGCAATGCGTGCATTCTTTCATTCCCGTAAGGGAACTCTCTTATCAGTGGCATAATTATGAAAAAAACATTACTTGCAGCTGGCGCTGCGCTGGCGATCACAACGTCCTTCTCTGTGAGCGCAGCGGAAACCAACAAACCGGAATATGTATCTGACTGGTGGCATCAGAGCGTTAACGTGGTAGGCAGCTATCACACCCGCTTCGGACCGCAGGTTCGCAACGACACCTACCTGGAATACGAAGCTTTTGCTAAAAAAGACTGGTTCGACTTCTACGGCTACCTTGACGCCCCGGTATTCTTCGGCGGTAACACCGACGCGAAAGGTATCTGGAACCACGGCTCTCCGCTGTTTATGGAAATTGAACCGCGCTTCTCTATTGATAAGCTGACCGGTACCGATCTGAGCTTCGGTCCGTTTAAAGAGTGGTACTTCGCCAATAACTACATCTACGACATGGGCCGCAACACTGCTGGTCGTCAGAGCACCTGGTATATGGGTCTGGGTACCGACATCGATACCGGTCTGCCGATGAGCCTGTCCCTGAACGTCTACGCGAAATACCAGTGGCAGAACTACGGCGCCGCAAACGAAAACGAGTGGGACGGCTACCGTTTCAAAGTGAAATACTTCGTACCGATCACCTCTCTGTGGGGCGGCCAGCTGAGCTATATCGGCTTCACCAACTTCGACTGGGGTTCAGAGCTGGGTGACAAAGATTTCCACGACCTGAACAACAAACGTGCGCGCACCAACGATTCCATCGCCTCCAGCCACATTCTGTCTCTGGGCTACGATCACTGGCACTACTCTGTTGTTGCCCGTTACTGGCACAACGGCGGCCAGTGGAACGACGACGCCAGCCTGAATTTTGGCAACGGCGAATTCAACGTCCGTTCAACCGGTTGGGGTGGTTATCTGGTCGTGGGTTACAACTTCTAAGCGAAGTTTTCCTTCAGTCTCAAAGAATGACCTGAAAAAAAGCACCGAACGAGACTCTCGTCGGTGCTTTTTTACCTTCGTAACGCCCGTGGTGATAGGGCTAACGCAGGTTCACTTTTTCTTATTTAACAACGCCTTCAGATCGGCAAACGGATTGTACGTCGCCTCGCCAATATCTTTTTGCGCATCCTCACCCGCAACAACCGTAGATCCATACTGATCCGCCTCGGTATATTTCGAATGTTCATGATCGTGGCAAAACAGGCAAAGCAGCTCCCAGTTGCTGCCATCCTCAGGGTTATTGGTATGATCGTGATCCATATGGTGAACGGTAAGCTCACGCAGATTCGAATAAACAAACTCACGCGAACAGCGGCCACATACCCATGGAAACAGTTTTAATGCTTTTTCACGATAACCGCTTTCCAGCCGCGTATAGTTTTTTGGGATAATAGCCATAAGTGTGTCAGTGCCTGAATAAATGTCGGATTGGGTCCAGTTTCGCGCGCTCCCGCGTTTTTAGCAATGATCCAGATTCAGAGCACCTGCCTAAGCGCCCCACGGTAAGTTCAGTCGCCGGCGTTTTTCTTCATCGCCTGCTGCTGGCGAATAAAATCCTCAAATGAGCGGTCAGGTAGTTCAGCAAACTGCTTGCCGGTTAAGGTCACCGCCTGGCAGCGATCCAGCCGGAAGCAGCGGTAACCCTGGCGCAGTTCACACCATGCCACCAGCACCCAGACTGCGCCCCAGAACGACAATCCCAGCGGATGAATTGCCCGCTCAGAGCCTTCACCTTTTTCATTTTCGTAGCGGATCCACACTTCATCATGCTGACGCATAGCCTGATGCAGCACATCAAACCAGAGGCGGGTCTGCGGATACTGGCCAAAATCCGGGGTCACGATCCGGTTACGCTCAGCGAGAATACGTTTATCCGTCGGCAATACCGCCAGCAGTTTTTCCTGTGCCGAGCCTGCCGCCAGCGCCAGTTTATCGCCGCCCCAGGTCTGCAACATATCAATCGCGGCAATCAGAGCCTCGACTTCCATGCCGGTGAACATCAGCGGCGGGATATCAAAGCCGGGCATTAATCGGTAACCGCTCCCGGCTTCTCCCTGAATCGGCACGCCGGAGAGCGATAAGTCGCGAATGTCCCGGTAAACGGTACGTTCAGAAACCTCAAGCCGCTCGGCCAGTATCGCCGCCGTTACCCGACGGCGAGTGCGAAGAATTTGCACTATCTGAAACAGACGATCGGCGCGGCGGCTCATATAATCTTCCTGTCGAGATTCGATTTAGCTCATCAGGCTGGCTGGTGCAGCCCGACCTTATTCCCTTCACTGTCGATAATAAGCGCAATGGTGCCAATATCCTCGGGTAATTTTTCCGGCCCGAAACAGCAGGAACCGCCCTTTTCTGCCACTTTAGCCAGGGAATCAACAATATCCGCCGTGTAGAGATAGATCACCGTCCCGCTTGTCGACGGCTGAAACATCTCCGATTTTACCAGCGCCCCACCGGTTGACGATTCTTCATAGTGAAAGACCGCCATCGACATGCCTGCGACATCCTCCTGACGAAATTGTGCCCCGGTGCAATATTGATAAAACGCCATCGCCCGTTGCAGATCCTGAGTCGGGATTTCAAACCAGTTGATAATGTTGCTCATTTTTACGTCCTCTTTGTGTTTTCGACAAAGAGATACTGCCATCCCCCTCCTGACAGCATACTGTCAGGAGAGAATGCGCAGACGAAAAAAAACCGCAGCCATTGTGCGCTGCGGTTTTTCAAAGCAGAGGCCTGATTACGGCAGAATTGACGGTTGATCCGCCCCTTCTTTCTCCACTTTTTGCTGGATCAGATGCTCACGTTTCATACCCAGCTTCAGCGCCAGTGCGGAAGCCACGTAAATCGACGATGCCGTACCGATGGAAACACCGATAAGCATAGTCAGCGAGAAGCCTTCCAGTACCGGACCGCCGAAGAGGTACAGCATCAGGATCACCACCAGGGTGGTGCCGGAGGTAATCAACGTACGGTGCAGCGTCTGAGTCAGTGAGACGTTAAAGATTTCGTAAGGCGTCCCGCGGCGGATCTTGCGGAAGTTCTCACGAATACGGTCAGAGACCACGATACTGTCGTTCAGCGAGTAACCGATGACGGACATCAGAGAGGCGACAATCGTCAGGTCAATCTCGATATGGAACAACGACAGCACGCCCATGGTGATCACCACGTCGTGCGCCAGCGCGATAACGACCCCGGCCGCCAGTCGCCACTCGAAGCGGAAACCGACGTACACCAGAATCGAAATCAGCGCCACCATCAGCGCCATAGCACCGTTCTGTGCCAGATCGGCGCCAACGCTTGGCCCGACAAACTCAATACGTTTTACCGCCGCGTTCTGGCTGGTCGCCTCGTTGATCACGCTCAGGACTTTGCTGCCCAGCTCCTGACCACCGGTTGCGCCATCAGCAGGCGGCATACGCACCATGATGTCACGACTGCTGCCAAAGTTTTGCAGCAATGGCTCGACAAAACCTGCTTTTTCCAGGGCATCGCGCATCATGTCGATTTCCGCTGGCTTTTCCAGGGTAATTTCAATGACGGTACCGCCGGTAAAATCCAGACCCCAGTTAAAACCGCGCACACCCATAATAACGATGGAGACGATTAACAGCAGGCCGGAGATCCCGAACGCCCAGTAATCCCAGCGCATAAAGTCGTAGACTTTACGGCCATAGTTTAATTGTTCAACAGTGTATTCCTGTGCCACAACGCACTCCTCAGATAGACAGCTTTTTAACGCGCTTGCCGCCGTACAGCAGGTTCACGATGGCACGGGTGCCGACGATAGCGGTAAACATAGAGGTCGCCACACCGATACCGGTGGTAATCGCAAACCCTTTAATCGCACCAGTACCGACCGCATACAGGATAAGCACTTTAATCAGCGTCGTGATGTTGGCATCAAAAATGGAGCTGAACGCCCCGCGATAACCTTCATCGATCGCCTGCTGCACCGTACGTCCGTTGCTCAATTCTTCTTTGATACGTTCGTTTATCAGTACGTTGGCGTCGACCGCCACCGCAAGGGTTAGCACGATACCTGCAATCCCCGGCATACTCAGCGTCGCCCCTGGCAGCAGGGACATAATCCCAACAATCAGGATCAGGTTCGCCACCAGCGCCGTGGTCGCAATCAGACCAAACTTCTTGTAGAAGAAAATCATAAACAGAATGGAGACGCCCAGACCCGCCAGGCAGGCTTCCAGACCCTGTTGGATGTTCTGCATACCCAGAGTTGGACCGATAGTACGTTCTTCAACAATCTGAATCGGCGCAATCAGTGCGCCCGCACGCAGCAGCAGGGAGAGCTGACGCGCTTCGTTCGGGTTGTTGATACCGGTGATACGGAAGCTGTTACCCAGACGAGACTGGATATTGGCGATGTTAATCACCTCTTCCTGTTTCACCAGCACCGCACGACCGTTAGCGTCTTTCTTACCGCTGTCTTTGTACTCCACAAACAGGGTCGCCATCGGCTTACCGATGTTGTCCTTGGTGAAGTTAGACATGATGTTACCGCCAGCGCTGTCCAGAGAGATGTTAACCTGCGGCTGGTTGTACTCATCCTGGCTGGAGGTGGAGTCGGTAATATGGTCGCCGGTCAGGATCACACGTTTGTACAGCACAACGGGCTGTCCTTCACGCATTTGCTTGACCTCAGAATCGCCCGGAACACGACCCGTCGCCGCGGCTGACTGGTCAACATTGCTGTTTACCAGACGGAATTCCAGAGTGGCTGTTGCACCGAGGATCTCTTTCGCCCGCGCCGTATCCTGAATACCCGGCAGTTCGACCACAATGCGGTCCGCGCCCTGACGTTGTACCAGAGGCTCAGCAACACCCAGCTGGTTCACACGGTTACGCAGAATATTGATGTTCTGCTGAACTGCATATTCACGTGCTTCGCTCAGACGCGCATCGGTCATGACCGCACGCAGAACGTTGTCGCCCTGGTTAGTCAGCACCAGATCACGATGACGGCCAGCAAGGTAAGTATTTGCCTGGTCGCGCGCCGCAGAGTCACGGAATTGAATGCTCAGGCCGAAGTTATCTTCCTTACGCACGGTGGTGTAAGGAATGCCTTTTTCGCGTAGATCGCTACGCAGGCCGTCGATATTTTGTTCCTGAAGTTTGCCCAGCGCCGTATCCATATCCACTTCCATCAGGAAGTGTACGCCGCCACGCAGGTCAAGACCCAGTTTCATGGGTTCAGCATGGATAGCTGTCAGCCAGTATGGCGTCGCCGGAGCAAGGTTAAGCGCCACGACAAACTGATCGCCAAGTTCCGCTACCAGCGCTTCGCGAGCCCGGAGCTGTGTATCAGTGCTGTCAAAGCGAGCGAGAATAGCGCCGTTTTCCAGTGCCACAGACTTCGCGTTGATATTTTCTTGTTGTAGAGTTTTCTGGACCTGGATCAGCGTTTGTTCACTGGCGGCGACACCGCGCGCGCCAGTGACCTGAACAGCCGGATCCTCACCATACAGGTTGGGAAGCGCGTACAGCAGGCCGACGGTAATCACGACGACCAGCATGACGTACTTCCACAAAGGATAACGATTTAACACGGCAGTTCCCTTTGGGAAAACAAGAAATTACAGCGCCTTCATTGTGCCTTTCGGCAAAACGGCAGCTACGAAGTCGCGTTTGATAACCACTTCAGTGGTATCGTTCAGGGCGATAGCCAGGTAGCCAGTATCCGCTACTTTGGTCACACGACCGACCAGACCGCCAGTGGTCAATACTTCATCGCCCTTGGCGATAGAGCTCATCAGATTCTTGTGCTCTTTAGTACGTTTCTGTTGAGGGCGCAGGATCATGAAATAGAAAATCAGACCAAACACCGCCAACATCAGGATCAAAGACATCGGGCTGCCCTGCGCCGGTGCGCCGCCTGCTGCTACCGCATCAGAAATAAAAAAGCTCATTCAAATTTCCTCATTATTTATATTAATCAACGTTTAAAGGCGGAACATCCCGTCCCTGACGTTGGTAAAAATCGGTCACGAAGCTCTCTAATTTACCCTCTTCGATAGCCTTACGTAAACCAGCCATTAAACGCTGATAGTAACGCAGGTTATGAATGGTATTGAGTCGCGCGCCCAATATTTCATTACAACGATCGAGATGATGCAGGTAAGCGAGAGAATAATGACGACAGGTATAGCAATCACACTCAGCGTCGAGTGGGCCAGTATCGCTCTTATATTTCGCATTACGGATTTTCACCACGCCGTTGGTCACAAACAGATGACCGTTACGGGCATTACGCGTTGGCATAACGCAGTCGAACATATCAATGCCGCGACGAACGCCTTCCACCAGATCTTCTGGCTTACCAACCCCCATCAGGTAACGCGGTTTATCTGCCGGGATCTGCGGGCAAACGTGTTCCAGAATGCGGTGCATATCGGCTTTCGGTTCGCCCACAGCCAGACCGCCGACAGCGTAGCCATCAAAGCCAATCTCTACCAGACCTTTGACGGAGATATCACGTAAATCTTCGTAAACGCTGCCCTGAATGATGCCAAAAAGCGCATTCGGGTTATTAAGTGAGTCAAAACGGTCGCGACTGCGTTTTGCCCAGTGCAGTGACATTTCCATCGAGCGCTTAGCATAATCCCAGTCCGCAGGATAAGGCGTGCATTCGTCAAAGATCATCACGATATCGGAACCCAGATCGTACTGGATCTCCATCGACTTTTCCGGATCGAGGAAAATCGGATCGCCGTTGATCGGGTTACGGAAATGTACGCCTGCTTCGGTGATCTTGCGGATATCGCCCAGGCTGAAAACCTGGAAGCCGCCGGAATCGGTAAGGATCGGCCCTTTCCACTGCATAAAATCATGCAGATCGCCGTGCAACTTCATGATTTCCTGACCAGGACGTAGCCATAAATGGAAGGTATTGCCAAGAATGATTTGCGCGCCCGTCTCTTCGACTTCTTCAGGCGTCATTCCTTTCACGGTACCGTAGGTGCCAACAGGCATAAAAGCTGGCGTTTCCACTACGCCACAATCAAACACCAGGCGGCCGCGACGGGCGCGACCATCGGTGGTATCGAGTTCAAATTTCACACATCCTCCAGCATCAGAGAAACAGTCTGATGACGAACAAAAGAGGTGCATTCTAGCAACCATCAAAGCCGCACCACAAGCAAGCCCGGCACACTTCAATCGATCCCTTGATATTTATGTAAAGCACAACGGGCACTGCGTGTTCAATCTCACAGTGCCCGTGCATATTTTGCCGCCGTATTTCGTTTAAAACTTAGTCATCAACCGCATCGCGAATAATCGGACAGGTCATACAGTGCGCACCGCCGCGACCACGACCAAGTTCGCTCCCCACAATTTCAATCACCTCAACGCCTGCTTTACGTAGCTGAGTATTGGTCTGGGTATTGCGGTCATAGGCCATTACCACGCCCGGCGATAGCGCCACCATATTATTGCCGCTGTCCCACTGCTGACGTTCCATATCGTAGTGATTGCCTTCGGTTTCCACTACGCGCAGTTTCTTCAGATTCAGCGCACCCGCAACCGCCTCGACAAAACTACCGTTGTCACGACTGAGTCTCATGCCCGTCGGGCCATCGTCAGGGCGCAGAGAAAAGGTCTTAATCTGATTCACAATATGGGGATAAAGCGTAACCACATCGCGATCGCAAAAGGTAAAGACGGTATCCAGATGCATCGCCGCCCGCAGCTTCGGCATTGCCGCAATCATCACTCGCTCAACGCCGGAGGCTTTATTGGCAAACAGCGCCGCCGCCAGCTGGGTGAGCGCCTGGTGCGAGGTGCGTTCACTCATGCCAATCAGCACCGTTTTGTTGCCAATCGGCATCACGTCACCGCCTTCCAGCGTCGCGCTACCGTGATGAATGGTCGGGTCCCCCCACCAGACGTTAACGTTTTGCGCAGCAAAATCCGGATGGAACTTATAAATCGCCGTGGTCAGAATGGTCTCTTCATGACGGGCCGGCCAGTACAGCGGATTGAGCGTCACGCCGCCGTAAATCCAGCAGGTGGTATCGCGGGTATAGAGCGTATTCGGCAGCGGCGGCAGCAGGTATTCCGTAATACCGACCGCTTCGCGGATCAGCTTCAGCTCTTCGTTATCCGTATAGCCTTGCTGGGCCAGTTCGAAGGTCGACAGCCCGCCGATCAGCACTTCTGCCAGCATTCGTGGCGGGAGGCTTTCAAGAAAACTCCGTGTCTCATTGAGGATCCCCAGCGAAACTTCATTCGGGACGATTTGCTGGTCGAGCACCCATTTTCTGGCCTCCGGCAGCGCCATGGTTTCAGCCAGCAGGTTATGCATCTCAACAACGTCCACACCGCGTTCGCGCATTTTGGTCATAAAGTCGAAATGATCGCGTCTGGCGCGTTCAACCCACAGCACATCGTCAAACAGCAATTCGTCACAGTTGCCAGGGGTGAGTCGGTTATGTGCGCGTCCTGGTGCACAGACCATCACTTTACGTAATGTTCCCACTTCCGAATGCACGCCAAACGGGTGCTGAACAGTTTCTTTTGTAAACATAATAAATCCTTAATTAAATGGTAATCGCGCCGGTAGCAATGCTGATGATTGCGAAAGCCGCTGCAATCATCAGGATGGCGAACAGAGCTGTTTCAGTTTTATTTCTGAACAAACAAGCACGCTGCTCGCGTCGGGCATAGAGATAAAGAAGCGTGCCAGGGCCATAAATGATGGCGGAGAGGAGCAGGTACTTCATGCCGCCCGCATAAATCATCAGCAGCGCATAGCCAGTTGCGAGCAACGAAAAAATCAGATCTTTTTTGCGCGCCGCATCAGCGGTCTCGTAGGTTTCACGGTTTACCGCCAGTTTCAGTCCGTAAGCCCCGACCAGCAGATAGGGAATCAGGGTCAGAGAGCTGGTCAATTCAAGTGCAAGCTGGAAAGCGTATTCGCTAAACAGCGTCAGAATCAGGAACACCTGGATGGTACAGTTGGTTAGCCAAACGGCCGCGGAAGGTACGCCATTGCGATTTTCAGTGCTAAATACTCGCGGTATCAGGCGATTTTCAGCAGCGGAAAAGAGCACTTCAGCCGCCAGCAACGACCACGAAAGATAAGCGCCCAGCACTGAGATAAGCAGCCCGATGCTGATAAAAACTGCCCCCCAGCGGCCAACAATCGCTTCCAGTACACCGGCCATTGAAGGCTGACGCAGGGCCGCAAGTTCAGGTCGCAACAACACGCCGTAGGAGAGCATGGTAATCAGCACCAGCAGACACAGGACGCCGATAAAACCTAATACGGTGGCGGTCCCTACATGCTTACGATCGCTTGCATAACGTGAATAGACGCTGGCGCCTTCGATACCGAGGAAAACAAATACCGTGACAAGCATAGTGCTACGTACCTGACTAAACAGGGATTCCGTTGCCAGCCCGGAGGTATCAGTAAACCCGCGGAAGTTAAGTGTGAAAATGTCGGCTTTAAATGCGAAGATTAAAACGATAACAAAAATAAATATTGGCAAAATCTTCGCAATCGTCGCGATAGTATTAAGCGATGCAGCCGTCTTTACGCCACGTAGCAGCAAAATATGGAATGACCATAAAATGGCAGATGCCACTGCAACAGCAAATAACGTATTACCATCACCAAAAACTGGAAAGAATGCGCCTAATGTAGATTTAATCAAAACAAAATAAGAAACATTACCAATGCAGGTCCCGGCCCAGAAACCTAACGCGGAAGCAAAGCCGGTATAATCGCCAAACCCTTCTTTCGCATAAATAAAAACACCGGAATCGAGATCGGGTTTACGCTGCGCCAGCGTCTGAAACACCAATGCCAGCGTCAGCATCCCGCCGCCAGCAATACACCAGGCAATAATGGCACCCAGTCCTCCTGTCGCACGGCCGAAGGTTGCGGGTAGCGAGAAAATCCCGGCGCCGATCATAGAGCCGACCACCAGCGCGGTAAGCGACCACAGCGACAATTTGTTCGATGATGAACTTGTCATGGTATTCCTTATAACATTAACAATAAATTATTCTGAAAAAAATAAAGGTCACCTGAGAAATTAAATAATCAGGTTTGAGTTCGACGCTAAGAATGTCGCTAATAATGACGAGCGGGTTAGTTATGACACATGACAATTAAATAAAACATAAACACACACAAATTCAATTTCCGATTCAAAAACTGACAATGTTAATAAAAACCATACACTATCAAATTAAGACATCATTAATAACACAAAGTCAGGAAGACAGAGGGAATATAAATAAAAAGACGACATTCAATTACACACCATTAACATTAATGACTATTCGAATAAATATAAACAAAAGTTCAACGGCAGAGAAATAACAGCAGGAGGGAGAAAAAGCACCCGACCGCAATAACCGCGGCCGGATAGATAATCGGCTCAGGGGCGTTCTTCAATTGCCTGTGGATTATGGGTAATAAACATGGCATCGCCGTAACTGAAGAAGCGATATTCGTGCGCGACCGCTTGCTGGTAGGCATGCATGGTGTGCTGATACCCGGCAAAGGCAGAGACCAGCATAATCAGAGTCGATTCCGGAAGATGGAAGTTGGTCACCAGCGCATCGATGACCTTGTACTGGTAGCCCGGGTAGATAAAGATTTGCGTGTCGCCAAAGAAAGGCTCAATCAGGCCCCGCTTCGCGGCCTGGGCTGCGCTCTCCAGCGAACGAACGGAAGTGGTGCCGACGGCAATCACGCGATTACCCCGTTCTTTCGCCGCCAGTACCGCGTCCACAACGTCCTGCGGCACTTCAGCATATTCGGAATGCATGATGTGATCTTCAATAGTGTCAACGCGCACCGGCTGGAAGGTTCCGGCCCCGACGTGCAGGGTGACGAACGCCATCTCAATCCCTTTTTCACGCAGGCGCGCCAGCAGCGGCTCGTCAAAGTGCAGACCGGCGGTCGGTGCAGCAACGGCTCCAGGCTTCTGGCTGTAGACGGTCTGATAGAGTTCGCGGTCAGCGTCTTCGTCAGGCCTGTCAATATACGGCGGCAGCGGCATATGGCCGATAGCATTGAGAATATCGAGCACCGGGCGGGCATCGTTAAATTCCACTTCGAACAGCGCATCATGGCGGGCAACCATAGTGGCGTTGATGCTTTCATCGTCGCCCAGCAGCAGTTCTGCACCCGGCTTAGGCGCTTTGGAGGCACGGATATGCGCCAGAATACGTTTATCATCAAGCATACGCTCGACCAGCACTTCGATCTTACCGCCGCTGGCTTTACGCCCGAACAAACGCGCCGGGATCACCCGGGTATTGTTAAAGACCAGCAGGTCGCCGGGATTGAGCTTGTCGAGTAAATCAGTGAAAGTGCCATGCGTCAGAGCGCCTGTCGGCCCCTCCAGTGACAGCAAGCGGCAACTACTGCGCTCAGCCTGCGGATAATGGGCAATCAGGGATTCAGGTAACTCAAAGGAAAAATCGGTAACGCGCATGACACTAACTCGAGAGGTAATTAAGAGGCAGGTAGTCTAGTGCCGGGGCGGGCTCCCTGCAACCTTTACCCCTGCGCAGAGTTCATATACTCTGAATAATTCGTGTTGCAGGCAGTCAACGCCGACGCAACCTGAATAATAACGAGTCTATAAATGAATTTTCTTGCTCACCTGCACCTGGCACACCTCGCTAACAGCTCGCTTTCCGGCAATTTGCTGGCCGATTTCGTTCGCGGCAACCCGGCAGACCACTATTCTGCCGATGTCGTGGCGGGTATTCATATGCATCGTCGTATCGACGTGCTGACCGATAACCTGCCGGAAGTGAAACAGGCGCGCCAGTGGTTTCGACCGGAAACACGCAGGGTGGCGCCCATTACCCTTGATGTGATGTGGGATCATTTCCTCTCCCGCCACTGGGCGCAAATCTCACCTCAGGTTCAGTTGAGTGAATTTGTGCGCTATGCCCATGCCCAGGTCAGCGTCATTCTCCCGGATGCCCCGCCACGCTTCGTGGATCTCAATGATTATCTGTGGTCAGAACGCTGGATGGAGCGCTATCAGGAGATGGATTTCATCCAGCGGGTACTTAACGGCATGGCCAGTCGCCGCCCGAAACTCGATGCCCTGCGCGACTCGTGGCAGGATCTGGACCAGCATTATGCTGCGCTTGAACAACTATTCTGGCAGTTTTACCCGCGCATGATGGCCCAGGCAAAAGCCCGGACCCTGTAACTCAGGCGGCGTTGTCTTTCTGAATATCACGCCAGATTTTGAGCGCCATCCACACCAGCACCAGCACACCCAGCACCAGCACCGCCCACACCAGCCAGGTACGCCACTGGCTTGCCTGTTCGGTCGGTGAAACTGCGCTCAGCCGGGACTCTCCTCCCAGCTTAACAGGCTCGTGCGCCATCGCTTCAGGCAAGAGGTCGGGAGCGTGTTGCTGGCGTAAACCAGCAGGGATTAAACCTTCCAGCGGCAAAGCGACATCCGTTGCCGCTTTGTTTCCCCAGGCAAGAATAAATGGCCCGTTCCCCTGGGCATTAAAAATAAGGTTCAGGCTCTCACGTAGCCCCGACACCTGCGGTAGCGCATCAGGGAGATGCGCATTAATGGTCGTCAGACGAATGCCCTGCACAAGCTGGCCCGGGAGCGCAATGTCATCCGACATCTGCTCATTAAGATGAAACAACACTTCTTTGCCCAGAGGCTGCCATTTGTCCTCTGCGCTTGCCCGCCATTCGAGGGCGACCGGCAAAACACCGTCGTTCTCCAGCCTGACAGACAACGCGTTAAGGGGCTGTGGCCGGGACCACTGGTACTGCACCTCATCCGCTGAAATACGATTTGCCCACCCGGAAAGGCTCACATTTTCCCCCCGGGTTGCCGAACTGTCCCCAACCCCAACGACGCTGGCACGATTGAGGGTTAGCGGAAGTGTGGGGGTATCAAAAACCAGCAGTAAATAACGCGGCCCCTCTGGCGACATCGTGAGCGCGGTAGCGATCTTATTCAACGTCAGCCGATCGTCCCCGCTGGCAATATCCATCAGCGGCGCATCTTTTTGCAGCAGCCCCCATTCACGCATATCGGAACTGAAGTAGAGCGCGGCTCTGCCCTGCCAGTTCTCTGCCGGTTTGTCCCAGCCAAGCTGAAGCTGCGAAACGCTAATCGACCCAGCGCTGTTTTCAGGCAACACCAGCAGGTAGCTTTTGCCGACACCGTCAACACGCCCGCTTTCCAGCTTGATTTCATAACCGCTGGATGAACGGAGCCAAACGCGCTCGCCCTGAAGATCATCACTGTTCGTCGATTCAACCGGCGACGTGGTGAGAGGGAAAATACGCAGCTCAGTGGGTGGCAGAGCAACGGTCGCTGTTTTCTGCTTTTCGAGAGAAAAAGGAACCCGCTCTCCCTGGTGGTTGAACACCCGGACATCACGTAAATCCGGCCAGGCGCTCTGCCGATAGACATCCGCAGGCAGACTCACCCGATACCAGGGAGAGGATTCAGGGGTCGCCAGCGCCCTTCCCCAGCCATAATCCTGCGGCGTTTCCGCTATATCATCACTGGCAAATCCGCCTGATGCCACACTTAGGAGTGCGCCAATGGCAACATATTTCATCCATTTCATGATTTGTCTTCCTCACTGAAGGCTGCTGTCTCTTTTGGCGGCAATGGGGAAAAATAACCCACGATCAGCACCAGTACTGCGACGCCAATAAAGGCCACGGCTCGCGCCAGACCACCTCCGCGCGCGCTGTCCACTAACATTAATTTGGCAATAACCACACCCAGGAGCGCTGCGCCATACAACCACGCGCGTCTGGAGCCTCGTCGATTTGCCATCAGCATGACAACCAGCGCCCCCAGCATCCAGAACAGAGCGAAGGTGGTCTGAATTAAGCGCGAATGCCATAGATCGGCAATATTCCAGCTTATCGCGCCATAATTTGCCAGCGCGCGGAGCAGGATCCCGTTAAGCCACCAGAAGCTGAGACCCAGCAGGACCAGCGAAACAACATTGCCGACCGACGGAGAATAACGAGGGCAATGTGCCACGCAAAAACGCGCCCATAGCCATAGCCCCAGCAGAGCAAAGGCTGCGCCCTCTTCCAGCGGATTGATAAGCGGCAGATAAAGCATATGAATCACCCTGCCATCCTGCAAATTGGCCAGCAGCAACAAAATGATAAGCAGCGGCAGCAGCGGCAATAATCCCAGCGTGCCATACACCTGCGGCCAGACGCGAAGTGGCCAGAAAGCGCGACGGATCCCGGCAAGAATAAGCAAGATGACACCGCCCCCGGCGGCCATCATCAGGCCGCTGCGCCAGGTCTCCATTCCCCAGGGCAATGTGTTAATAAACCAGTACACTTCCATCCCGGCAGCCAGCAGAATAATCCAGCCGAATACAAGATGCAGCGCCTGCGAAAACCGGGCAGGCAGCTGTTGTTCTTCGCGGTACAGCAGCAATAGCGCCGAAGGTAGCGCCACGCACCAGGCCAGATTGTGCCAGCCAGCCGCCAGCACATGCTGGTCGGTAACGAGTTGCCAGAGCAGGACAGCCAGCATCACCGGCCAGAGCAGCCATATGCTAAAGCGCAGAGCCTGCCAGGCCAGGCGCAGACTGACATATCGCCAGATCCATACTGAGACGCCCACCAGGGTCAGCATGCTACAGGCATCTTTCAGACCCAGCGGCCGCAAAAGTGAGGAGAGCCCCATAAGCGCCATCAGCCAGAATGCGATCCCACCCGCCAGTAAGACCAGACTGCCAATGGAATGAATACGCCGCCACAGCCAGGCTGCAGCCAGCCAGGTCGCGCTAAGCACGGTGAAAATCACCAGGATCGAAAGTGCAGTCAGGGAATCGCTGAGCGCCCAGAGTGCACTGCCCAGGGCCAGAACCAGCAGACCGGTGCCGCTATAGCTCATCCGCCTCTGCCCCTGCATCACGCCAAGCCACAGGATGCCAAGCCCTTCGAGCGCCCACGCCATCGCCGTCCAGCGCGCAGAAAGCGCCAGCGGAATAGCCAGCGTAGCAAAAGCGCCCCCCAGCGCCAGCGTCGCCAGAACCAGCGGTTTGCCAGCCTGCGGAAAACGTTTTAGCGCAGCATACGACACCAGCAAATAGAAGGCGCCAAACCCTAATGCACTCAGCGCCGTACCCCAGGCGAAATGTTGGGTAATGGCGTATTGCATGCCAAACCCCACCAGCGGCGGGGCAAAAAGCAGCACGCCATCAAGGATCCGTTCACTGCGTTTTTGCGCCCGCAGCGAAAGCGCTACGCTCAATATGCCAAACAGCAGCAGGTTCGCGAGCAGAAACAGCTGGCAGCTAAGATAGTCATCCGCCTGGTAATTCTGAAGCCCCCAGAGACCTGCCACGCTAAAGGTGAAAAGCATGCCCAGCAGATTCAGCTCACGCCAGTGCTGCCAGATGCTGATAACAAGAATGCCGATGGAAAGCAGCAGATAAAAAGAGAACAGCGCAATATGGCTACCGCCGCCGGTGGAGAGCAGAAGCGGCGCGGCATAGCCTCCCAAACTCGCCAGCATCGCCAGACTGAGTGCCCGTTGCAGCACCGCCAGACCAACGCTTGCGGCACAGATAATCAATAACAGCGCGAACGCGAGGGTCATCGGCAACATTTGCCAGAGGCGGAAGGCGCCAAAAACGGTCATATAGAGCGCGCCGGTGGCGCCGCCTTGCAGGATCAGGGCAAAAACGGGCTGTTTTCGTCGCAGGCGCCAGCCAATGAACAGCATCGCCATGGCCCCGATTGCCGCGAAGACCAGCCGCACCGACAGCGGAAAAAGAGCATTTTCGACGCTATAGCGGAATAAGAAACCCAGGCCAAGGAATAACAGCACAACACCCAGCTTTGCCAGCGGGTTACCCTGCATAAACCAGCGCAACAGCGAGGTGATGACCCCACCGGTGGAACCCGTGGTTTCTGGCATCGCCGAAACCGGTTTGGCCGCAGGTGTCGGGGCCGGATGCCCGCTCCTCGCCCAGACGTTCTGTGGCTCAAACCCGGCGCGCTCAGGTTCTTCGGGTGTGGGTTCAGGCTCTACAGGGGGGGTAATAAGCGTTGCTGCAGTGGTCGGAGCCTCAGCCGGTGACTCCGGCTCCGGGCTCAATACCCGCTCGACCAGCCGTTGTTCAAGCGTGTTGACGCGCTGACGCAACTGCCATAGCTCGATTTGCGCGGCTTTGCTTCTGCGGTATGCCATGATGGCAAGCGTGGGAGCAACCACCACCAGCATCAACATGACAACACCGATTAAGAGGAACAATCCTTCCATGATTTCACCTTCATTCCGTAGCGTAGAGAGAGTGTGGCACAAATTGCCAGGAATACGCTATTCGGCCTCAGGTCGGCCAAATCAGAGATGAAAAGCCACTCGTTTCCCACCAGGCAATTCAACATCAAGACTCAGCTTACCGCCCATCGCCTCGATGTAGCGTTTAAGCGTTGCCAGTTTCAAGTCATTACCACGCTGCTCTAATTGAGTGATCGCCGGCTGGCTGACCCCCATAGCTTCAGCAACATGCTTTTGCGACAACTGGAGTTCTTCTCTAATCATCTGCAAACCCGTCTCCAGAACCATCTCATCCGCCATCGCTCTGATACGATTCTGGCTCTCTGGCGTACGCGCCTTAATCATCTCGTCTAACGTTTTCATAGGTTCTCCAGTCTCAAGAGGTGCGCCGAATACTCCCGATCGGCGATATTTATCATCCGGTTATAAAATCTTTTGTCGTTACTCTTACTACCAGCACATAACACGATAGCCTGTCGCAACGGGTCAAATGCAAAAAATGCACGTATCGGACAGCCAAAATACTGGATGCGCAGTTCCTTCATATTCTTGTGCCGGGAGCCGTTCACGCTATCGGCATAAGGCCGGGACAAAGAGGGTCCAAAGCATTCCAGACGCACCAACTCTGCTAAGATCTTTTCCTGCAAGCCCTCATCCTGCTCATGGAACCAATCTTCAAATAACTGACTCAGCACAACAGTCCATTGCATGGCTTAATTCCTTTTACAGGATAAATTTTAACCTATCGCCATTAAATATAATCCATAGCTTATATTTGTTTATATTATAACCTGAAGCTTATATCAGCAAGTATCATGCGCGAGTTGTCGGTCACAAAATTATTCCTGAACAGGGGACAACAGCGACTGATAATGGCCTGCAAGCCCTGACGACCTGTTAATTCCCCTGCCAGACGGTGGCCGAAATCGCCGGAAGGGACAGAACCTCATTGTGCAGAGTGCCTTTCCCCTCTTTGCAGTGCCATATTTTCGCATCCAGTAACGGCGATTCGCTCAGTACCACCTCGCAGGATTCGCTCCGGTTGATGGCCACCATTACCCGCTCCTGCTGCCAGACGCGAAGAAAAACAACAACATTTTCCTGCGCGTAAATCACCTGACAGCCGCCGTAGCACAGCGCCTGACTGCGCCGACGCAGTTTGGTCATCCGCTGGTATAAAGCCAGTAAACTGCTGTCCTGGCGGGCTTTGTCCCATGGAAAAGGTTTACGACAGAAGGGATCATTCGCCCCATCCAGCCCGACTTCGTCGCCATAGTAAATGCAGGGCACGCCAGGCCAGGTAAACAACCAGATAACCGCCAGCGGCAGACGCGCCACATCCTTACCGAGTACGGTTTTAAAACGCGGCGTATCATGGCTGTCGAGCTGATTGAACATACGGAGCTGCTGCTGATGGGATAAGCCGGCACGGTAATTATCCATCCACGCAATGCAGGTTTGGGCATCGATTCGCTGGGGATCCATCGAAATATCGGTGTTCGCAAGAAACGCCCATAATGGGAAAGTAAAGCCGCGATAATTCATGGCGGCATCTTCCGCATCCGCCTGCAGCCACTGTCGCGCATCGCCAAAGTGCTCACCAACAATATAGGCCTCGGGCTGAGTCTCTTTTGCCGCCCGCGCAATGCCGGTCACATGCTGCATATTATTCCGCGCACCGCCTGCTTCCCCCAGCATATGCACCACATCGAGCCGCCAGCCGTCCATATTCCATGGCGCTTGTAGCCAGTGGCGTACAATGCTGTCCTCCCCCTGATAAATCTCTTCCACCAGGCTTTGCGCCTGGTAGTCCAGCTTGGGCAGACTTGGGTAGCCAAGCCAGTCACGGGCGCGCCCGTCGTCATGAAAACTATACCATTCGCGCCAGCTGGAGGCCGGATTATGGCAGGCTCCGCTGGTGCCGCGGTTATGTCTGTCAAACCAGGCATGGGAGTCGCCGCTGTGGTTAAACACGCCGTCCAGCACCAGCCGCATGCCCAGCCGGTGGGTATTGCGTCGCAGGCGAAATAGCGCCTGGTCGCCGCCAAAACGGGCATCAACATGACGATAATCCTCGGTGTCATATTTATGTACGCTGGGGGCGACAAAAATGGGGTTGAGGTAGAGCGCGGTGACGCCGAGTTTACGCAGGTAAGGCAGCTTTTCGCTGATACCGTCAAGACAGCCGCCGTAGAATGTCGAACCGCCCGCCTCAGCGGTTAAGGGGGAATCCCATTCACGCAGTACGATCTCCTGCTGCGCGGCATGGTGAAAATAGACCTCATCAGACTTCTCATGACGTTGCTCACTGCGGGCAAAACGATCCGGAAATATCTGATAAAACACCTGTTCCGCCACCCATTGCGGGCCATTATCAGGATAATCCACCGCAAATTGCTCCAGCCGCGCAGGGGGAAACAGGCTGAGCCCCTGCGGCGAAAACCACTGCTGACTCCCCTCCCACAGCAACTTAAAGCTGTAGCGGCGTCGCGGCTGACCGCTCTCCAGCGACAGCGTAGCCCGCCATGCCGTTACCCCGGCTTTTGGCGCAATGCGCACCCGCCGCATAGCGATGGACGTCTCTTCATTGTCGATTTCGACCCGCAGGGCCACACGCCCCGGAAGTTTGCTTCCGCTCAGCCAGAGTGTGATGACCAGTTGGTCTTTGTTCTGTTTTACAAACGGCGCGACAGGCAAATGCCAGGCTTGCAACATCGACTTTCCCCTCTGTCAAAAATGGCGTCACTCTTGCACAAATGTAGTCTCGCCAACTCATCTTTTCTGTTTTTTTATGGGGTTGAGAGCCAGGGCGCAGAATTTTCCCCCTGCGTATATTTGGCAAAGCCAGATGTGATCTGGCGAGATATTCACCGGGCAAATGCGCGAGTATTTTCAAACCGGCTTCGTGCTATTGCCCGAAGTCTGTCGCCGGTTCTGTTTTTATACTGTGGGAAACCATAGCCTGAGAAGGGATGTTGAATGAGCAGTAAACCTGAAATTCTTGTCATCACTGAAATTCCCCAGCCGATGATCGATGTTCTTGAACAGCATTTTGTCGTGCATAAATACTGGTTACAGGATCCGCAATCATTTCTGCGTGAACATGCGCATTCCATCCGCGGCGCGCTGACCCGTGCGGCAAAAGGCATCAAAAAAGATCTGATTGAGCAACTGCCCGCGCTGGAAGTGATCAGCGGTTTCGGCGTCGGCGTTGATGCCACCGATCTTGATACCTGTCGTCGTCTGAATATCAAAGTCAGCAATACACCACGCGTACTTAACGAATGTGTCGCCGATACCGGCCTTGCCCTGATGCTGGCGGTCACGCGTAAAATTTGTGCGGCTGACAGCTTTGCCCGTTCCGGCGCCTGGGAAAGCGCGCAGTTTGAAGGGGCATGGAAAATGACCGGCAAACGCTGTGGCATCGTCGGCATGGGTAACATTGGTCATGAAGTGGCAAACCGTGCTGCGGCATTCAATATGCCTATCCACTACTTCAGCCCGAACGAAGCGCAGAATGCAGCCTGGACTCACCACACCTCGCTGATTGAGCTGGCGAAAGCGGTCGATTTCCTCGTTCTGACCCTGCCGGGCGGCGCTGAGACTCACCACATCATTAATCGTGAGGTACTGGAAGCGCTGGGACCGGATGGCATTCTGGTGAACATTGCCCGCGGTACGGTGGTGGATACCGACGCGCTGATTGCGGTATTGCAGGAAGGCAAATTGCGCGGCGCAGGTCTCGATGTGTTTGAGAAAGAGCCGCACATTCCTGCCGCTCTGATGGAGCTGAAAAATGTGGTTCTGCTCCCGCATATCGCCAGTAATACCGCTGAGACTCGCCAGGCGATGGCCGATCTGACCATTGATAATCTCGTGCAATACTTCAGCGAAGGGAAGCTGATTACCCCCGTTGTATAACACTTTTCTGGTTCAATTTGCTGTACAGAAAACAGGATAGCCTTCCCGCCGACGACGGCGGGAATGACTACAGGGATCGCATATGAACCGTTATCTGAAAGTCCTTATCTGCGCCGTTGTCGCGCTCACTATCTGGTTTTTCCCCGTTCCCGACGGATTAACGCCGTTGACCTGGCATATTCTGGCTATTTTCATTACCACCGTGGTGGCCTTTATCCTCCAGCCTCTGCCCGTTGGCGCCGTGGCCCTGATTGCCATCAGTGTGATTATGCTCACCGGCATGATGACCACCGCCGAAGCCCTGAAAGGCTTTAGCAGCACCACCGTATGGTTGATTGTCGCCGCCTTTTTGTATGCCAAAGGATTTATTAAAACCGGACTCGGGCGACGTATCGCTTATCTTCTGATCCGCAACTTTGGCGGCAGTTCCCTGCGTCTGGGCTACACCCTGGCGCTGAGTGATATGATCATCGCCCCGGCCACGCCGTCAAATACCGCCCGGGCAGGGGGAATTCTGTTTCCCATTGTGCGCGGTGTTTCCAGCAGTTTTGGTTCTGAACCGGATAAAGATCCGCACAAAATTGGCGCCTTTCTGATGCAGACCGTCTTTCATTCGAACTGTCTGTCATCATCCATGTTTATGACCGCCAGCGCCCCTAACGCTCTGATTGTGTCGCTGGCTGCCAGTACCTTGTTTGTTGATATCTCCTGGGGCATGTGGACGCTCAGCGCGCTGGTGCCGGGGGTGGTTGCCTTTATCTCTATCCCACTGATTATCTATAAACTTTATCCACCGGAGATTCAGAAAACGCCGCAGGCGAAAGCGCTGGCCCAGGAAGAGTTACGCAAAATGGGGCCGGTCACTCGTGATGAGCGAATGACGATCGCCATTTTTCTGCTCTCCTTGCTGGCGTGGAGCACCTCAAAATGGACCGGGCTGGATGCTACTGCCGTCGCGCTTTCCGGCGTCTGCCTGATGCTGATAACCAATGTAGTAAGTATCCTCCGGCAGAGCCGGAGGCTTTAGGGTGAGCGCCTCAAAGGCGCCGACAAACCATGAGCCGCCCAAG